>JAAZDA010000176.1 GCA_012512995.1 Clostridiales bacterium
AGCCTGTCGCCCATGCGGACTTTCTGAAGGCTTATGTAATTATTGACATACTTCATTTCATCCTGAAGAGGCACTTTTGCGGCGGCTTTTATAGAATAACGGAGATTTCCGGCGAGAGCAGTCAGCATTGTGTAAACATCTGTCTCATCATGCATAAGCGCCTCTGATCCGATCGCCTGAAGTGTATTATAAAGGAAATGAGGGTTCATCTGTGCCTCAAGAGCCGCAAGCTGTGCGGTTTTCTCATTGAGCTCAGAGGCATAATTCTGGTCGATCAGCGAACCGATATGCGTGGTCATTTCGTTAAAACTGTTGCTCAGCGCCTTGATTTCCCTGGATCTGCCGATATCTATGGAAGAAAAGTCCCCGGCGCCCGCCTTCTCCTGTTTGGATGAAAGAACGGAGAGTGGCTGAGTGAGCCAACGGACGAACAGGAATATCAGCACTGTGGCCATAGCAAAAAACATGATCTGCTCGAGTACTGCGCCAAGACTGGCTGCTCTGACTTTTTGTGTAAGCTGACCGACCGGTACGAGAGATACGAGTTTAAGACCATATTTGCTGTCAGCTACTGATACGGACAGGTATTTGACCCCATCAAGTGTGATGGTGTCAGACGAGCCTGAATTGGGGAATAGAACAGTGAGGTCTGAGTCCGCGCCGTAGTTTTCTGTTATGCAATCGAGATCAGAATAGAGGAGATCACCATCGCCGTTGAGCAGGACAATGAACCTGTCAAGACCGGTGCTGTTCTGAGTGAGCCCCTCGAGCTCGGTGTGATCAACGTCAAAACTTATAAGCGCTATAGGACTGTTGTCCTCCACGCGCACTATTGTGTGGTCAAAATGAAACAGGGAATTCGGATCATCCGAAGGGAGAATAGAGCAGTTGTTGGGAGAAAAATTGCAACTCTCTATTATGGAATCGTAACTTGCGGGATCAACTGTTTTGAATCTGACACGTTCATATCCAACTGCAGAGCCGGAGGAATAACCAATAGCAGTGCCCTGGTTTATCAGATACATCATAAATGAGTTCAGGTCAGAACGTGAGTAATAGAAGCTTCTGACGTAGGAACTGATAGAAGAGCGTTCTGTATCGGAAAGAGGCGCTCCAGACTGCATAGTTGCGTAAAGTGAATTGTCATACACCGACTGAATACTGAATGCGGCAAGCTCATCGATGTACCTCTCGAGATTGATGGATTTGAGCTGCAGCATCTGCCTGCTGGTCTCTGTCTCTGAAGAGAGTGTGACCGAACGGTTCCTTTTATATGTAGCAGTGGTTAGAGCCGCGGTCAGCAGGATCATCAGGATCGTCAGTATTGTAGTAAGCTCCAGCCAGAGCGGCGCCTTATCCATACGCTGCCTGATATATGAGCGAAGCCTGTTCGGTTTTCGGGAATGCTTCCTGTTTATCATTTAATCCTCACATGTCTGAGCATTTTACACCTGAGAATCCGTGCATGCTGCCGCGAAGTGTGAGAGCTTCTGCTACACAGAAGCTCTATGGTTGTTAACAAAGAGAGCGCGCCTGAGATGGATATACTCAAACGAACAGTTAAGTCTGGGCGTGCCTGTGAACAGTTACGTAAGTTTTGTTTGCCTCTTTATTGTAATACTTCTTCTGATCCATGCATTTGATTTTGATAACTTGTTCACATTTTTACAGGAAGCAGTTCCGGATTCTCCATTTATCCGTCGCATTGACGATTATATAATTCAGACATGGTATTTAGTTGTGCAAGATGCACGATGAGGCAAAACAAATTACAGGATACACGTCAATTCTGACATCATATGTTTTGACCGGGGTATTGGCCCGTTTGGAAAGAGGGGATGTTGTATGGGAAAGCTCAAAAAGGGACAGAGAGAAAAGCTGGAAAATGTTCTTTATACGCTTCCGGCAATTGTTTTTGTCACAACGATGATGTACATACCGTTCGTGATGAGTGGTTACTACTCACTGACCGAATGGAACGGAATATCAAAGGAACCAAAATTTGTAGGGCTTGCAAACTTTATTGATCTTTTCACAGGAGACAAGTCATACCTGACAAGCCTCTGGTTCACAATGAAGTACACAATCTTCTTTGTTATAGTTTCAAATATCCTTGCAATTGCACTGGCCGTAGTGCTGACAAAGAAGTTCAAAGGAGTAAATGTCTACCGCGGAATGTTCTTTATTCCTTACATCATGAGTATGACGATAGTCGGATTCATCTGGAAGTTCATTTTCACGCAGGGCTTTTCAAAACTGTTTGAAACGACAAATTGGGGCTTCCTTAATCTGTCATGGCTGGGAGATCCGAAACTGGCTTTCTGGGCTGTGTCATTTGTAGGTGTGTGGTAGTCGCTTGGCTTCTATATTGTACTTTATATAGCAGGACTTCAGGCAGTTCCGAATGACGTCCTTGAAGCTGCAGTTGTTGATGGCTGTGACGGCAGACAGAAATTTTTCAAGGTGACGCTTCCACTTCTTGGACCTTCGTTCACGACCTGCATATTCATGTCGCTCACAAATGGACTGAAAGTATTCGATATCATCCTCGCCCTTACAAAAGGAGGACCCGGAGGCTCCACATACAGCGCCACGCTGCAGATATATAAAGTGGCATTCACCGATAATAATTATGGCAAGGGCTCGGCAGAAGCAATAATTTACTTCCTCGTTGTACTCGTCATTACGCAACTTGTTTTGAAGGGAATGAGCAGGAAGGAGGTAGATTTGTGATGGGAATGCACACAAAGAGAAAAGTCTGGCATGTAGTAATGATAATAGCCCTGACGCTCATCGCATTAATGTATTTCTACCCGGTCTTTCTGATGTTCATGAACTCGTTCAAACCTTTTGGCGAGATCGTGGCGGATCCCATAGCTCTTCCTAAGGCTCCGACCTGGGAAAACTATTCATATGTTATTGATAAGATAAAGTACGGCAAGCTGTTCCTCAACAACGTGATCATAACAGTGATCGGACTGGCCGGAATCGTGGCTTTCGCGTCACTTGCAGCGTACATCCTGGACCGAAGGAAAACACGTTACACAAAGTTCGTTTACACGCTCCTCATAACACCTATGCTGATACCTTTTCAGACGATAATGATAACCCTCCTCAAGGCCATGTCGGTAATCCACCTGTCAGGCAGCAAGGTCGGTCTGGGAATCCAGTACTGGGGCTTCGGTATACCGATGGCAACATTTATTTTCTACAATTTTATGAAGACAATACCGAGGGAACTTGACGAGAGTGCTCATATAGACGGGGCGTCGACAATAAGGACATTTATTTCGGTTATTTTCCCGCTCCTTAAGTCGGTCACGGTTACGGTAATAGTGCTTGATGTCATGTGGATCTGGAACGATTTCCTGCTCCCGCTCCTCATGGTAAACAGCAGCAATAATACAAAAACACTTGTCCTGGCGGCGTATACCTTCGTCGGGCAGATGAACACAAAGTGGCAATATGCCATGACAGCCATGGTGCTCACGGTACTTCCTTCAATAGTAGTATTCGTTTTCCTGCAGAAATATATAGTTGAAGGTGTCGTGGCCGGAGCTGTGAAGGGCTGAGTTAATTTAAGCGCAAAAGCGCGGAAGGAGATATTTATGAAGAAAAAGTTATTGGCAACAGTGCTGTCCGCAGCAATGATCGGATCAGTACTAAGCGGGTGCGGAAGCTCCGCAGCATCTACAGACACAGCAGCGGCTGCATCGTCAGCAGCACCGGCTGCAGCAGCGACAAGCGAAGCAGCAGCTACTGAGGAATCAACAGCGGCAGCGACAAGCGAGACCGCAGCGGCAACAGGCGAAGTTGATTATTCCAAGGACTCCGGAGAGATCTATATGTTCATCTCTTCACCTGAGTATGCGGACGCCATCAACACACTGATCGATGAGTACAAAGAAGTTGCTCCGAACGTGACAATTAATTATGAAACCACTCAGAATGATTATCCTACGCTCCTTAAGGCAAAGATCAATTCAGGTGAGATCCCTGATATCTTCTCATCTACATCAGGCAAGGAAATTGATACTTACAAAGAGTACTCATATGATCTTTCTGACCAGCCTCTTATGGATACGATCTCTGATTCAGTTGCAAGCGTAATGGCTTCGCCGTCAGACGGAACAGGTATGTATGGCATAGCAATAAAGGGCAACTATTTCGGAATGGTATACAACAAGGACATTTTTGATGAAGTCGGTATCACAGCATTCCCTCAGACAACAACAGAACTTGAGGATGCATGCGAGAAGATCTCTGCTGCAGGCTATACTCCTTTCACAACAGGCTACGCTGAATGGTGGGTGTTCAAACATGCAGCTCAGTCATTCATAGACGCAGCGGCTGAGGATGCAGGAATTTCCACAGCTGAACTTGTAACAAAGTTCGAGAACGGCGAAGCCAAGATCAAAAATTATCCCGCAATTTATGATAACTTCTTCAACTTCCTTGATCTCACAGTTAAATATGGTGATGACAAGCCGCTTGAGACTGATCTTTCAGGCGAAGAGTCAGCATTCGGCACAGGGAAAGCTGCTATGGTAGTAGGCCAGGGCGCATGGATCGAAGGCGACGTAAAGTCAATCAATCCCGACATCAACATAGGTTTTGACGGATACCCGGTTTCTGACAATGCTGATCAGTGCAAGGTAATTTCCGGATCAGATCAGGCTCTTCATGTGAACAAGGATTCCGAGAACCTTCAGGCAACACTTGATTTTGTCAATTGGTGGTACACATCAGATACAGGCAAAGCATGGTTCACTGATGTTGCAGGAGTAGTTCCTCCGATCAAAACAGATGCTGAATCAGATTTTGCAATCATCAATCAGGGCAATGCTCTTGCAGCTGATGAAGGAACAAACGATCTTGAGATCATCTACTCTACAGACAGCTGGCATCAGTCAGCAGGCGAGATCCTTCAGGCTTATCTTGCCGGCACGAACGACAAAGATGAAACATGCTCGCAGCTCGAAGCAAAGTGGCAGGAGATCGACGGCGCAGCAGAATAAAGCGACGGTCAGTCTGATCACAGGCAGGGACGAAATAAACAAGAATACTATACAAATTGACACCGGACGGGATTTCCACGCCCGGTGTTTTTGGTGTATCATGAAACAAAAAAGGGAGCGACGTTGTGATGAAGACCATTATAAGAAATTCCGGGAATCAGTTTAAAGGCAATATTCATATGCACACGACCATTTCTGACGGGAGCGTATGCAGGGAAGAGGCAATCAGACAGTATCGCAGTAACGGATATGATTTTATTGCGATAACAGATCACAGAAAGCCGGGCCCCACAGAGTTCATAAAAGGAGATCCGGACGCGGTATCTGAATATGAAAAACGGGATTTTCTTATAATGTCAGGTGCTGAATGGGATACAGGCTCAAATTACCCGGGAGACGGCAGGATATTCCATATTCTGGGGATAGGCACAGGCGACATTCCTTCGCTCAGAAAGTACCCATGGGGAACGTCACCAGGGCCGGAGAAAATGATAAAAACCATAGCGGATGCCGGCGGAATCTCTATCCTGTGTCACCCGTCATGGTCTGTAATGGATCCTGATGACATTTCAAGGGCTGAAGGTGTAAGCGGAGCAGAGATATACAACACCGTTTCAGGACTTCCGTGGAATGTAGCGAGAGCTGATTCGTCGCAGTATTTTGACATATGGGCATCAAGAGGCCTGATGGTTCCGGCAGTCGCAGCAGATGATGCGCATCACTATGACGGGGATCAATGTGTTTCGTATATATTAGTAGATGCTGATGAACTTTCTGAGAAGGCAGTAACGGAAGCTATAAGAGATGGGAAATTCTATGCGAGCCAGGGACCGGTGATAACAGAATATGTTGTGGACAGGGACAGGAGCGAAATCAGAATGAAGGTCTCGAAGGATGTTGTAAAGGCTGTGTATTACAGTAACTATTCGTGGTCTGACGAAAGGACCATCATTCCTGATGAGGACGGAATCGTTATAAGACATACGGTCGATACGGAAA
>JAAZDA010000177.1 GCA_012512995.1 Clostridiales bacterium
AATGATTCCAGTGAAATTTATCAGAAGAAAAAACATTAACAACAAAATCCAAGAGAATAAGCAAAGTATAGAAAAAACCCTTTACTCTTATGCCTTCCTGACGACAGAAGAACTGTTTGCACACCTCTCCACCACGCAGGCCGCAATTAAAGACTCGCGGAATTAAGCAAAAAAGCCAGTAATATCAAGGGTTTTCGGCATCGAAAACTGATGAAAATACGGCTTCAAAAATCAGGTTTTTTTGCCTGAAATAAGTCCTATAAACGGGTATCTGTTCATTTGTTGATCAGATACCCGTTATTTTTTTGCTTATTTTTATCGCACCTCATCATTTTGATGTGGTGCTTTTTTTATTCGCTGGAGGAGCTTATGAAAAAATTTTTTCAACTTTTTTTATTTTTGCCGCGGTTTTTGGCTATTCTCGCTGCCTACCTATTGAGGGGCAAAAAAACTCTCACCTGTACTTTGACAACTGAATACACATTCATCAGGTACGTTCCTGTGCGGGGGCGAGAGCTCCAGCCGAATGAAGGTGCGCCAAGACCCTCCTGCCCATCCGGGTTATAACGGAAAGCAAGGTGGCGAGCGTTTCCGAACCATTCTGAAATATCCGACAGCTACGGATATGGCAATGAAACGCTACAGGGCTAACGATACTTCTCTACGGAGCTGGCGGAGAACCCGGCAGGGGTGAGATTCCCATGGACCCGATTCGCTATCGGGCATCTGATGATTTCCTTTTTTGCACTTGGGGTTCGAGGAAAAATTAAGTGCAACCACTAAAGCCCCAAAGATTATCTTTGAGGTTTTAGTGGATCAGAAATGATTCAAATAAAAAGAAAGGAGGATACCACATGGAAAACTGTAAAGTGATCGCCATCACGAACCAGAAAGGCGGAGTCGGTAAAACGACAACCGCAGTCAATCTCGGTGTGGGACTTGCCGACTCAGGCAAAAAGGTTTTGCTTGTTGACGCTGACCCGCAAGGCAGCTTAACGGTAAGCCTCGGAGTGAAGAACCCAGATGAACTGGATGTGTCGCTTTCTTCCCTAATGCAGTCGGTCATTGATGATGAACAGCCGCCCAGTGATGCCATTATTACGCATCCGGAAGGTGTTGACTTGCTTCCTTCTAACATTGAGTTGTCTGGTATGGAAACCGGCTTGTTCAATGTTATGAGTCGCGAGTATGTTCTGAAAAACGCTATCGACGGCATGAAGAAGAATTACGATTATATTTTGATCGACTGCATGCCTTCCCTGGGAATGATGACAATCAACGCACTGGTTGCCGCAGACAGTGCAATCATTCCATCCCAGCCGAGTTTCCTGTCAACGAAAGGCTTAAATTTGCTGTTGCATTCGATTAACAAAATCAAACGCAGCATAAATCCGAACCTGAAAATCGATGGGATACTCTTTACTATGGTAGATAACCGCACAAATAACGCTAAGGACATTATCGGAGCTATGCGTGATACAGTGGGCCAGAATATTAGGGTATTTGATACTGAAATCCCTCACTCGGTTCGCGCAGCTGAATGCAGCGTTACCGGAGAAAGTATCTTCACACACGACAAGGGCGGGAAGGTCGCTGCGGCATATGAAGCTTTGACGAAGGAGGTGGAGAGTATTGAGAGAACGTCCCAAAATCGATCTCGGTCTGACTGGGTACGATGAGATGTTTATGAATGACCAGGAACGTGCTGAGAACCGACTCCCGAAGATCTACGATATTCCGATTGATGAAATCGATGACTTTCCGGACCATCCGTTCAAGGTTCGTCTAGACGAGGACATGGATCAGCTGGTTGAAAGCGTAAAGAGTCGTGGCGTCATTACTCCTGTCACCCTTCGTCAGAAAGAAGACGGCAGATACGAAATCGTATCCGGTCACAGACGCAGAAAGGCCTGCGAGCTTGCCGGACTTGAAACGGTACCGGCTGAAATCAAAAACCTGACCAGAGATGAGGCCATTATTTTGATGGTTGAATCCAACCTGCAGCGTTCCGTGATTCTTCCAAGCGAGAAAGCCTTTTCTTACAAGATGAGGCTGGAGGCTATGACAAGGCAAGGACAACGTACAGACTTAACTTCGACACCAGTGGAGTCGAAGTCTCGTGCAAATGAGGAACTAGGCAATCAGGTCGGAGAAAGCCGTGAACAAATCCGTCGTTACATCCGTCTTACTGAGCTTATTCCTGAACTTCTTGAGATGGTGGATGAAGGCAGGATTGCAATGCGGCCTGCCGTTGAGCTTTCTTATCTCAATGACATCGAACAGCAGGATCTGCTTCCAGCTATGGAGATTGCAGACGCCACGCCTTCTCACGTACAGGCCATCAAGATGCGACGGTTCTCAGAAGAAGGCAAACTCACACCAGAAGTCATTGAATCCATCATGTGCGAAGAGAAACCCAATCAGAAGGAAAAGGTCAGCATTCGATATGAGGATGCCAAACGATACATTCCTTCAAATGTTCCGTATAAGGAGACTGGGGCATATATTCTGAAAGCGCTGGAATATTACCACCGTCACCTGGAACGAATGAGAGATGACGCAAGGTAAAGTAACCCCTACGCCAAGGGAGTAGTGTACCCTTTTGAAGAAAGGAGACTCGTTCCCCCTCTCACACTCTCCCCTTATTATCAACAAGCATCCTGACTACCTGAAAAGAAAGAAGATTCGCAGACTTGCTTATCAGAAAGCTATCCGTACAATATGACACTACGGAGGTGGCACTATGAAAAGAACACTGATACTGCTGCTGGCCCTGTTGATGATCACGCTTACGGCCTGCAGCAATGCGTCTGAAACTTCTTTTTCAGGCAGCGAACCGGAATCAGAAATTGAAGAAGCGTCTTCGTCTGAAACCGAGACAGCCAAAACTGAAGATTCCTTTTCTCAGGAAGTAAGCGCTGAAACAAATACTGATTCAACAGATCCAATCGATGAAGTAACAAAGAAATCTTCGGAATCTATTACAACAGGAATCACAGAGGTTGAACCGAAGCAGGATGAGGCACCTTCTTCTCAGGCAGTGAACAATCTGCCACACGATAAAGATAAAGAAAAGGGGTCCAGCACTCCTGAGCCTGAAGTCCTCCAGCCCAAAACGGAAACAACACCCCCAGAAGAGCCAAAGCCTGTTGAGAGGCCCGAACCAGCCTCAGAGTCGCAAGAAACATCGGTCCAGGAATCGGAACCGCAGCCGGAATCTGAACCTGAGCCGGTCCAATCTTTCGATATCGAATACTGGATCAGCTATGCTAAATCTGTAGCTACCGGTAAAGGCTTGGTTCTGGAAAGTTCTGCAGTTGACTGCTGGGACAATCCGATAACGGCCAATCCGGATTGCATTTACCTTGAACGCGATATTTCAGGATATCTCTCTCGGTATGCTGCTGATGAGGATATCACGGACGTCTGGATCTGGTATGAATGTATCGGAGAAAACAAGTATCTGATATACATCGGATACGCTTAAAACAAAACAGAAAATGGCATGAAAGGGCATCGTAGAAATACGGTGCTTTTTTCATGCCCTGAAGGAGGAAACTGAATGAAAAATATCTTGAAGAAAGGCATTTCGGGCCTGATGGCGGTCCTGGTGTGCCTTACCACTTTTATCGGCATCGGAGCCACTCCGGCCTTCGCTGCCAGTGAAACGGCGGAATCCTACATGGTCTCGTATCCTCGTGACGGGGATGCTGTTCAGGTTTATGATCAGGACACTTGGGGACATTCCGCCAAGACTTATATGAACGGTTGGTATACGGGTACCTCAAATATGACCACCATTCACTGTATGGATTCTTACGATGGCAAGGTCTGCTACTGCATTGAGCCCGGTATTGAAAGAAATGTTGGAGATACCTATACAAAGTTTGATGAGAACTTCTGGGACAACTATCCCGGCAGCCTGAACAATACTATTGAGCCGTATACGATCAAGCTTCTGCTTGGCCGAATCATGCAGTACGGATACCAGGGCAATATTTCAACTTCCTGGAAATCTCAGAATTCCGCTGATGCAGACAAGATGTCTCACGCAATCGCCACACAGCTCCTCGTATGGGAAACTGTAGTAGGTGAACGCGACGCAGATTTCAATCATGTAAGTACCGGCGGTTGTGACACGGTTAAATCTGTTATCAGTAAGAATCATCCGCTTTACAGCAAGATCAACGCTTACTACGACAGTATCGTTTCCAGCGTTAAGAACCATACCACTCTGCCCAGCTTTATGGCAGGCAGCAAGGGAAAAGCGCAGACTGTTGAACTCGAATGGGATGGCAGTAAGTATATTGCGACTCTCACCGATAGCAACAATGCGCTCTCTAAATTCACCTTTACCGCTAGCGTAACCGGCGTGAAGTGTACCGTAAGCGGTAATAAGCTTATTGTGACTTCTGATACGGCACCAGCTGATGATGTTACGATCACTGCTACCAAAGAGCAAATGAGATCCGGCATTATCGTTTGGTCCGATGGAGCTCATCGCTCCAGCGGCGTTCAGGATACCGTCACCTATTCCGCATCTGTCAGCGACCCTGTGAAGGCCTATATCAACCTGAAGGTCAGCTACGGTTCTGCCAAGATCATCAAGACATCTGAAGACGGTAAGGTAGACGGTATCAGCTTTACTATTACCGGCGAAGGGATCAATGAATCCGTTAAGACTAACATCAAGGGCGAAATCACCGTGGACAACCTGAAGCCCGGTACCTATACCGTGACTGAACAGGGCTACGACAAGTATGAGCCTCAGGAAACCCGCCGCGTTACTGTGCTTGCCGGTCAGACTGCGACCGTCTCCTTCAACAACGTACTCCGTCGCGGGGATCTCGTTGTGACCAAGACCTCTGAAGATGGCCTTGTGGAAGGTGTGAAGTTCCATCTTTTCGGTACCAGTCTCAGCGGCATTGAAGTCAACGAATTTGCTGTTACCGGAAAGGACGGCAAGGCCCATTTCGATGATGTTCTTATCGGAACCGGCTATACCATCGAAGAGATCGACACCGCTGTCCGCTATGTGGTTCCTGCAAATCAGACCGCAGCCGTTGAATGGAACTCCGTTACCAACAAGAGCTTCAGCAACGTACTCAAGAAGTTCAATGTGATTGTTACCAAGTCTGATATTGAAAATGGTAATTCTCAGGGCGACGCTTCTCTTGCGGGTGCGAAGTACGGTATCTACAAGGGCGAACAGCTCGTTGACACCTACGTTACCGATCAGAACGGCCAGTTCACCACCACCTACTATGTCTGCGGAAATGACTGGAGCATCCGAGAGATCGAACCTTCCGAAGGATATCTCCTGGACACCAATTCCTATCATGTCGGCGCAGAGGCTGAAAACTACACAGTGGAACTCAATTCCGCCCCTGCCGTTGATGTCTTTGAGCAGGTCATCAAGGGAAATATGACCATCATCAAGCACACCGATGACGGCGAGACTCAGATCGAAACGCCTGAAGGAGGGGCTGAATTCTCAGTTTATCTCAAGTCCTCAGGCAGCTATGACGCAGCCAAGGATACTGAGAAGGATTATCTGGTCTGCGATGAAAACGGATTTGCCCAGAGCAAGGACATGCCCTACGGCATTTACACTGTGCATCAGGTAAAAGGCTGGGAAGGCCGTGAACTGATGAAAGACTTCGATGTCTTCATTGCAAAGAACGGCGCGACTTACCGATATCTGATCAACAACGCCAACTTTGAATCCTTCATCAAGGTCATCAAGGTTGACGCGGAAACCGGAAACACCATCCCCTACGCGGGTGCTGCTTTCCAGACCTACACTCCTGAAGGCGAGCTCGTGAGCATGACCTTCACTTATCCTGAAATCACTACCATCGATACCTTCTACACCGATGCTGCCGGTATGCTGATCACTCCGGAACGCCTGGAATACGGCAAGGGCTATTCGCTGATTGAAGTCACTGCGCCTTACGGATACGTGCTGAACTCTGATCCTGTGAAGTTTGACGTTACCCAGGATGATTCCACCGAGGAAGGCGGCATCACCGTTGTTGAGGTCAATAAGGAAAACATGGCGCAGAAGGGCGTCATTAAGATCTCCAAGTTCGGTGAAGAGTTCGCAAGCGTCACCGAGAACGGCGGGATCTACCAGCCTGTTTACGAGGTAAATGGCCTTGCGGGTGCAACCTACGAGATTACCGCAGCTGAGGATATCTATACGCTGGACGGTACTCTCCGCTACAGCGCAGGCGAAGTTGTGGATACCGTAACTACCAATGAAGATGGCATTGCCGAAAGCAAGGCGCTCTATCTTGGTAAGTACGAGATCTGCGAGACTGAAGCTCCTTACGGCATGGTTATCAATAATGAGATCCATTCCGCAGAGCTTGTTTATGCAGGACAGGAAATCGAGATCACCGAAACCTCCGCAAGCTTTACCAATGACCGTCAGAAGGCAGAAGTATCTCTTTCCAAGGTCATGGCACAGGATACGAAGTTCGGCATCGGCTCCGGTAATGAGCTTTCCGCTGTTACCTTTGGCCTGTATGCTGCTGAGGATCTGACCGCAGCTGACGAAACCATGATTCCTGAAGGCGGCCTCATTGAGATCCTGTCCGTAAGCGAAAACGGCAAGGATTCCGTAAAGTCGGATCTTCCTTTCGGCAGCTATTACGTGCAGGAAATCAGCACGGACTGCCACTATATTCTCTCTGATGAGAAATATGAGATCACCTTCGATTATGCCGGTCAGGACGTAAACATCGTCGATCTGAAGGCAAACGAAGGCAAGAGCATCGTGAACGAATTGATCTATGGTGAAGTCCATGGCATGAAAAAGGATGACAATGGCAACGGTCTCGGCGGTGCGACCATCGGTCTTTTTACCACGGAAGGCAAGGAACCGATCATGACTACCGTTTCTGCTGAAGACGGAAGCTTCTCCTTCGAGGATGTTCCTTACGGAGAATATGTTGTCCGTGAGATCAGCGCACCTGAGAAATACGTTATGGATGATAAGCCTTATGACGTGAAGATCGACGCAGACGGTGCTGTCGTTGAAATCGAAATCATCAACAAGCTCATTCACGGCAATGTTCAGCTGACCAAGGTGGACGCCAACTATCCGGATCATCATCTGTCCGGCGCTGAGTTCGAGATCTACCAGAATGGCGAGCTTATCGGCAAGATGGAAGAACTCTCTGACGGCGTTTATGAGATGGATGATCTGCCTTATGGTGATTACACCCTGAAGGAAACCAAGGCTCCGGAAGGCTTCTACCTGGATGATAACACCTATGCCTTCTCCATCAAGGAAGACGGCAAGACTTTAATCGTTGAAAATGAAGCTGGTAAGGGGTTCATCAACAACGCTCAGGTTGGCGATATCCGTATCGAAAAGACATCTGAAGATGGCGTTTTGAAAGGCTTCACTTTCCGCGTGGAAGGCACCGATATTACCGGCAATGCTTTCAGCAAGGACTATGTGACTGACGAAAACGGTCAGATCCATATCGAGGGTCTCCGCGTCGGTGATTATGTGATCTCCGAGGTGTCCAACAAGGCTAACGAGAATTACGTCCTGCCTGACAATGTAACCGTCACGGTTCATGAGGGAAAGACCGTTGTAGCTAAGTTCTATAACGAACTGAAACCGGTCATTTCTGACATTCCTAAGACCGGTGACAGCACGAACCTGACGCTGTGGGCTTCTCTTGCGGGTGCTTCTCTCCTGGGAGCCTGCGCCGCAGCGTTTGTGACTTTCCGAAAAAAGAAAGAAGGTGGCAAACATGAGCGCTAAAGCGATCATCGGAATCTGCCTCGTGGTATTCATTGTCGCGGGGCTGATCTTCCTAAAGCTCAGAAACAGAAAATAATGGACAAACTAAGGGCAGCATCTGAAATACGGTGCTGCCCGGTTTTATGAAGGAGGTAATGCTTATGGGAATGTTTCCTGATGAGAAATATGTGGAGGACCTCAGAAAGAGATTTCCTGAGGGCTGCAGGATCTGCCTTGACTATATGGGCGACGATCCGCGTCCCATTCCTCCCGGAACCAAAGGAACGGTGAAGCACGTCGATGATATCGGCACAGTCCACTGCGACTTTGATAACGGCAGGCGTCTCGGCCTGGTACCCGGTGAGGATTCCTTTCACAGGATCAAAGAGAAAGACAGGGGTGATGAGCGATGAGTATTGAGCTTACGATTCGTCCTACCACCCCGACGGAGGACATGTACACCTATACTCAGTCCTCGCAGATTCAGGGGCAGACAGGCTGCATCGGCCATCTGAGAGCCGATATGGATTCCAACGGAGCAGGCTTCTTCTCAACCTGGGATGATCATCGCGGATATCTCAAGACGGATCAGTTCAAGGAAGAGTTCGATCAGGTGATCAATCGCCTGCGCTTCAGTGTCGGTGATGAAAACGCTATCCGGCATGAAGACGGTGACTGCTTCCTGAAGAACAGATCCGCACTTGCTCAGTATTGCTGGAGTCAGCCCTCTGCCCGAATGAAGACGGACGAAGAAAACTACGGTTTCCGAGTGGATACTGACAACTACACCTATATGATGAGACTCAACCCGAACAAGGGCGTTTATAACTTGTACTGCTACTGCTACCGGCGTGACTGGCTGGATCAGCATCTGCATAATGCGGAGCGTGGTATCCGGTTCATTGATAGTCATTACAACAACCTGTTCAAGGTTCCGGATGGCGGGAAGGTGCGGGTCGCGTATTCGGACGGCGAGGTACGGGATGTGGCCTGCCGCTATATCGATGAGTATCATCTGGAGTTCGGCGGTGACAGCTGCAATCTGCTACATATCTGCGAACTGGCAGAAAAAATGGAGAAGAACGGTCACAAAATCGAGCCTATCGATGTGATGCCGGAACCTGAAAAGAAAAGCAGAAACAGAGGTGAGGCTCGATGAGATATTTCGTTGATATCAAAGCTACAAGCTACGCAACCATTACGGTGGAGGCAGATTCCCTTGAGGAAGCCGAAGAAAAGGCGCAGGAAGCCTATTACAACGGAATGGTCGAATGGAGGAACTGCGATCTCGATATCGAGGCGCGGATCATGGAAAAGGATCGAGGTGAAGAAAGATGATGGAAGATTACAAGCGTGAAAGCTTTTACGGTGATGACAATTTCAAGGACTATGAGTTCATTTCCGATGAAGGCACCTTTGAGTGCGAATACGTCGGTCGCTGGATGAACAAGGACGAAAACCTTGTGTGCTGCTTCGACTTTGATGACGGACGTAAGGTCCGCTCTATGGCCTGGCAGAACAACGGCTATTACAAGCTGGAGCAGATTCCTCTCGGAAGCAGGCTCCGCCTTGAATTCAAGATGTCCAATACCGGCAAAAACTACCTGAGAAAAGTAGTGATTCTCTGATGGATAGCCGGGACAGACTGATATGGACCAGTCAACCTGACTTTGAAGAGTACCGGGAAGATCTCAAGGCAGACTTCCCGGAATGCTCTGAGGATGAGCTGCGCGATATCCTGCAGCAATCCAACTGGGACAGGCTGCAGTTTGATCGTGAGGAACTGGCCCATTTATATGATGACAGCATCCTAGTGATTGCGGATCTCGGCTTATGGGACGGAAGACATACCGCCTATAAGGAAATCGAGTCCGGGAATCTCATGGATTGCTTTGAAACGTCCAGAGATACGCTGGATATTGAATGGTTCGTGGATAAGAACGGCGATCTTCGCTGCAATGATTATCACCACGATGGTACCAATCATTATCTCTACCGCGTATGGAAAGACAATATATCAGAGGCGCAGAAAGATAATCTGCGCCTCAAACTTTATCACGGAGACTACAGCCGAGCGGATGTTACCCGCTGTACGAAAAGGTTGGGAGATGAAATCGGGAAGGTTTACGGCTGGACCTTCCCGGAAAGAAAGGAAAGGAGTTGCGAAAGATGATAGATACTTGTGTATGCTGCGGCGTGTATGTGCCTGAAGGCTTTATGATCTGCCCCGGATGCTTGAAATACGAGCCGAAGATCCCGGCAAATAAGAAGGACGCCATTCTCGAATACCTGAGAAAGTACCACTGCGGAAGACGCAACGCGGTTCACAGCAAAGAGCTTCAGGAGATCTTCAAACTGGATGACCGTGCGGTACGCCGCAAAATCAGTGCTCTTCGTCAGGAAGGACATCCGATCTGCAGCGGAGATATGGGCTACTACTATGCCGAAAGCCAGAAGGAAATCAATTCGACCGTCAATAGGCTCAATGATCTCGTGACGGGAGTTGCTAATGCCAGAACCGGTCTGCTTTATGCTCAGGTTATGGAACCGGTCATGACCGTAAAGGTCACCCTTAATATGGCAGGCGGTGATGCTTAATGCCGGAGGATATTTATAAGCAGGATCGCTTCTATGTGAATCTGGATCAGGACGAGATCATTTGGATGTACCAAAACCCTGATGCCGTCAGCGGCGACCAGTTTGTGTGTAACAGATTCGGAGTCGAGCTGCTCAGAGAAGCGATACGTGAGTGTCCCATTGGTCCTGACAGCGGTTTTGAGGCATATCCGGTCTATGATTATATCGAGGAACATAGCAGACAATACCTGACGGATGTGGGCGATTTCCTTTATCCGTTGGAGGAAGAAAAGTTTAGGAGCGAGCCTGTAGCCGTTGCTCAAGGGCACGGCACCTTGGAAACATTACAGCTGTTGTTCCAGGCAAAAGAACTGATCGATCAGTTCTGCGTGGAAGAGTTCGGAAGTCCCGCCGATTTCAAAGATCTGAAAAAGGTGGGGCTTGCTTATACCACTACGGAAGATGATAAGCATGAGATCCAGGCCTATGCAAACCTCATTGATCATCAGACAGAGGTTTATCTGGACGGTGAAATCATAGCTACTCAAAAAGTAGAATCCCTGAAGCAATACGTAGAGAACCTTCTCCCGTATTTGGACTTCAACGAGCTCGTTGACATTCCCGAATGGGTAATGGATGAGCATCTTGGCCGTGGAGCTTTCCGTGAGGACCTGCAGTTCATGCAGCATCATGCCTGGGGAAATACCTATGACCTTTGTTTTGAGGTCAGCAGCTATATGTATGGCGGCGGACTGGCGATTGAGCTTTATGACAGAACAGACGGTGATTTGGAACCGTATTCAAATCTCACTGTGAATATCGATGCCAGACTTTCGGGACCGGATTGTGCTTTTGTGGACACCAATAATTTTGGTACTGCTGAGGAACTGATTCGGAACAACAAGCTGGGTAAGCCTACCGGAAGGATCGGATACAGCGGCTACTGTTCCTATCCTGAGTATCGCTTTGATATGAAGGAAATCTACAAGTACTGCATCAACCCGGATGACATTCCGGCTATTGAGCCGAAAAAGAAAGAAAGGAGCTATGAGAGATGAAGAAAGAAATCATTTTTATAGACGAGGACACCCTCACTCCGGAAGAATGGGAGGCGATTGCAGATGAGCAGACCGAAGAATAAAGAAGAATACCGCGTAGAGCTTGCGGAAGCCTTTGCTCATGTGCTTGAGGAAAAGGGCCTTGAATGGAAGAAAGAATGGACCGGTCAGGGCGGCGGTGCTCCGCATAATGGAATTACCAAAGCCTGTTACCGGGGAACCAATGCTTTCTGGCTGTCCCTGATTTCCATGATGAAGGGCTACGACGATCCCCGTTGGGTGACCATGATCCAGATCATGGATAACGATGGAAAATACCATCCGAACCAGCAGTGGCATCTGAAGAAAGGCAGCAAGGCCACTTATGTTGAATACTGGTATCCTTACGACACCAAAGATAAGAAAGCTCTCACCTGGGAACAGTACAAGGATGCCCTGGCGAACGGCAGAGACGAAAAGGAATTTACTCTCTCCACCAGATACACGGCAGTATTTAATGCTCGTGATGTGGAAGGCATGCCGGAGTTTCAGATCCAGAGCAACCCGGAAGTGTCTCAGGATGAACTGATCCGAAAGCTTTCCGAAGGAATGGGCGTGGAGATCTTTACTGATGGCGGTGATCAGGCGTACTATTCACCGTCACAGGATAAGATTCATCTACCGACTCCTGAATCCTTCATCAGCGAATATGCCTTCAATGCTACGGCACTGCATGAGCTTTCACACAGCACCGGCCATCCTACAAGGCTGAACAGACCGCAGAGCGCTTTCTTCGGAACCAGCCAGTATGCATATGAGGAGCTTGTGGCGGAGATGTGTTCCTGCTTTATGGGAGCTGAGCTTCATACAGAAGCTACTCCTGAGCATATCGATAACCACAAAGCCTATGTGCAATCCTGGATCCAGGCGATTACGGAAAAGCCTGAAACGCTGGTTAAGGCAATCAAAGACGCTCAGGCAGCTGCCAACTATATGGACTTCAAAGCCGGGCTTATTACTGAAGTGGAATACGCCAAGACCTGCGGCTCAGTAATGGAGGTCAAGCCGAAGGACAGAAGTCTGGAACGCTGAAATCGCACATTTGTAATGGTTGATTCTTCCGTGTACCATAAAGAAAAAACGGAAGGTGAAGATATATGTTTAAGAAGAAAGCTGAAAAAAGAGTCGTTGAATTGAATCCTTCTGAGGTTCGCCTTCTGCTTACTGCGCTGATGAATTTCAGAAACAAGGTTGCAAAGACGGGAAGACCTACGGAAGATATCAATGAGCTGATCCTGATGGTCACCAAGTAAAAGAGACTCTATAATACGATAACGAGCCGTGAAGTTTATGAGAAATCAGAACTTCACGGCTCGTTCTATATACGGAGGTGGAACTACGATGATTTATTTCGGAGTGTTGTTTTTGGCAAAGGTTTTGGACAACGCTCTATCAACTACAAAAACCATAATGATACAGAGAAGCCGGTGGATCCTTGCGGGCATTGCGGTGATTCTGTCCGACTTCATTTATTACTGGATTACGAAGCGCGTGGTATCTGCCGACGGAGAGCTGGCAATGCTCATTGTTTCCGTCGCGGGCGGTATCGGCTGCAGTCTGGCCTGTCTGGTCAGCGATAAACTTTCCAAGGACAGGACCTACGTAAATGTAATCATGTCAGATAATCTGGAAGCTATGAAAGCATTCCGTGATTTTCTGGCGGAGCATCATATCACCAATGTGGCAGCCGACACATATACCCTCGACTGGAATAAGAAAACAATTTCTATTACTGCATACCCGGAGACAAAGGCTGAGAGTCGCCTGATCCGCGATTATATCGCAAACAGTCATTTGAAGTTCAAGCTTGTGGTTCAGCCGGGTTAAGAGAAAGAGAGGTCACATGAACAGTGAAGAACTGAATGTCGCGGTCTATAACAAAATGAACCGCGAGCAGGCGATCTATACCGACTGGCTTCTGACACTTCCTCCTGAAGAGATCCTTCAACATTCCTATGAGTATACAGTCCGTCAGGATATTCTGTTTGCCATGGAATACATGGAGCTTCAGCCGAAGCAGTGCGAGGCGCTTCTGAAATCCAAGGACATCATCGGTGACGTGCTTTCCGACTTCAACAAGATCGAGACCGGATATATGGATATCATCCGGGATTGCATAGAAGGCCGTGCGGACAAGATGATCTGTCTGGAAGCAGAACGCAAGGAGGCAAGATAATGCCATATGTAGATCAGCAGCTTCTGGAGCAGGCACGGCAGGTGGATCTTCTGAGTTATCTCCAAAGCAGTGACCCTGGAAACCTTGTGAGGATCTCCGGGAACAACTACTGTACGAGAGAACATGACAGCTTGAAGATTTCTAACGGCAAGTGGTACTGGTTCTCCAGAGGCATCGGCGGTGTTTCCGCCGTAGATTACCTGATGAAAGTAAAAGAATATTCCTTCCCCGATGCGGTGGAGGCAGTGCTAGGCAGGACGGTTGCAGAAAGGCCGTCCTTTTCTTATGCCAGAAGGCCTGCAGAGCCGAGGAAACTCCTGATGCCGGAGCTGGTAAAGGATCCGGTACAGGCCAGAAAGTATTTAGAAAAGCGTGGAATTCATCACGAAATTATTGATTATTGCGTGAAACACAGCCTGCTTTTCGAGACAAGTGAGTATCACAATGCGGTGTTCGTCGGCTACGACGCTCACGGCATTGCAAGATACGCCGCCATGCGCGGCACAATATCAGCCTACAAGGGAGAGGTCACCGGGAGTGACAAACACTTCTCGTTTTCAATGTCGGAAACCCCTGACGCGGAACACGTCCATCTTTTCGAGTCCGCTATTGACGCGATGAGCTTTGCGTCCCTTGCGGTGATGGAAGGACGTGACTGGAAACAGGACGCCCTCCTTTCCCTTGCAGGCGTATTCCAAACCAAACGAAAGGATGTGGTGCCTGTTGCTCTAAGTCAATACCTGACCGATCATCCGTCGGTAAAAGAGATCCACCTTCATCTTGATAACGATGAGGTGGGACGCGGAGCGGCTGCCGGAATCGTCAGAGGGCTCTCGGATCGATATCAGGTCCTTGATGAGCCTCCGGATTCCCGCTACAAGGATATGAACGATCAGGTCAAAGACAAAGTAAGAATGATGAAAAGGAAGGAGGAACCTGAACGATGATGGAAATTTCAATTTACCAGATTGATCTGGACAAGGATGAGAACCGTGTTGCTTTTATCGGTCACGAAGCCCTGGAGCATTATCAGGGCACTTCGGAGATCGATTCCGCAATCTATGAAAAGGTCTACGAAGGAACCGTTGATGCAAAGGATCTTGAAGATGTCTTCCGCATTTTCAACGTAGATCAGCCGGAGGATTACAGAGGCAGATCGCTCTCTGTTTCCGATATCGTTGAGACTGTTGATGAGAGAACCGGAGAATGTACCTGGCATTACTGCGATACCATCGGATTCAAGGATGTTGCTTTTGACCCCGATAAGGTATCGGAAATGAGGGCAACTCAGATCACGGTCGTATACATGGAACCCGGAAAGCTTGCAAAAACCGCCGAAATTGGCACCAGACTTGAAGACTTGCAGGCCGCTGTCGGCGGCTGCATCGAGGCTTTCTATCCCTTTGAGGATGAAGTCTGTATCGTCTGTAATGACGAAGGCAAGTTCAACGGCATGCAGCTGAACCGTGGCATCTACGGTGAAGACGGCAAACTCATGGACATTATTGCCGGACCGTTTTTCATCTGTGACTGCAGCGGTGAGAATTTTGGTTCTCTCAGCCAGGAGCAGCTTGAGCGATACGAAAAACTCTATAAGAAGCCGGAGCGCTTCTACAGACAACACGGCGAGATTATCGCCGTACCTTATGAACCCAGAGAAAAATCTAACGAAAGATGAGGAGAATGATATGGCGAAATTTGATGTATTCGTAACCATGCTCGATGTCGAGCATGCCATTGTGGAAGCGAAGGATGAGCAGGAAGCTCGTGAGAAGGTTGACCATTATATTGACCATCTGATTCAGAAGGACATTATGGACCCTGGTGATCTCATGAATGCAAATATCGAAATCAGACCAGTCGAGTGGAACCGTCTGGAAGGCCTTGAGTAAAAGGCACGGGTCCGTGGCATTTTACCAGCCAGCAAGCATCGCCTTTGGGAACCCAAAGTCAGCTTGTTGGGGTAGCCCCAAACCCTTACTGAAGAAATCGAGGTGAACACAAGTGAGGACAAGAGAATATAGCCTGCATCTTCGTATGACACAGGCAGAGATGAGCCTGCTGAGAAAGCAGGCATCAAAGGCAGGGCTGAAGCCGCAGGCATATATTCTTGCCTTGCTGAAAGATAAGCCGGTTAAAGAGCTTCCTCAAATGGAGTTCTATGACGTGCTTAAGGTTTTACGACAAATCAGCCTGAACATGAATCAGATTGCTGTGAAAGCAAATGCCATCGGCTTTGTGGACACGGCTGAGTACTGGAAGAATGTCGATGCGGTTCAGGCGGCTATCAGCGAAATAAAGGAGGCGGTGAGAAACTGATGGCAACAACTTCAATATGGCGGGTCAAAGGATATCTCAGTAAGGTCCTGCTTTACGCGGAGAATCCGGACAAGACCACGGACCCGCATCCGGTCGAAGTTCCAAAAGGCGTGAATCTGAACGCTTTGGAAGATGTCATTTCCTATGCGAAACGAGAGGATGCCACAGAGCAGCGGCGCTTTGTAAGCGGTGTCAATTGCACTCCGGAAAATGCCCGTGAGGTGATGATGCGAACCAAGCAACAGTTTGAAAAGCTGGGCGGGACGATTGCTTATCATGGATACCAGTCCTTCAAAGAAGGCGAGGTTACTCCGGAGATAGCTCACCAGATCGGGAAGAAACTTGCGGAGGAATTATGGGGCGACCAATACGAGGTGCTGGTCACTACCCATGTGGACAAAGAGTCTCATATCCATAATCATTTCGTCCTGAACACAGTATCCTTTGTGGACGGTATCAAGTATCACCGTACCAAAGAGGACTATCAGGCGATGCGGGATGCTTCCGACAGACTCTGCCGGGAATACGGCCTTTCCGTTGTGAAGCATCCGGAAGGCCGTGGAAAGAACTACGGCGAATGGAGAGCCGAACAGAATGGCAAGCCCACGTATCGGGATCGCATCAAGCGTGATATTGATACGGCCATTTCCATGTCTCTGACAGATAATGAATTCTTCCGTAATCTGAAGGACATGGGTTATGAGATCAAATGGGAAGGAAAGCACAAAGAGCTACAGCACCCCTCTCTCAAACCCAAAGGCGCGAAAAAGTATTTCCGCTTTGACCGATTGGGTGAGGAATACAGTCTCGATGAAATCTACAATCGCATTCTGGAGAACATCCGGCGGAAGGATCCATTTCCTGAAGAAACGCAGGAGGAGGTTCGTAAATATCGCCATGAGCATCCTCCGAAGGTGGATCTCGGAGGCCTGACCAAACTTTATTACTACTACTGCTATGAACTGCATATTATCGTCAGATACCCGACTTCCGTAAGCCGGGTATCTCATTTTATGAGGGAGGATCTTATGAAGCTGGATCACTTGGATGAACAGAGCCGGTTCCTGGCAACAAACAAGATCCAGACGATGGATGATATCGCTGCCTACAGAGAAAGCACAGGATCGGAAATCGAAAGGCTGAAGGCTGAGAGAAAAGATCTTCGCAATGAACTTAAACGTGTGCTTCGGAGCGGCAACGAAGATGCGGCTTTGGCAGTAAAAATGAAAATAGCAGACACTTCTGCCAAATTGAAAAAGCTTCAGGATTCTCTTGTAATCTGCGACAGTGTTGAAGAACGATCCACGCAGATGCAGGCAGAGCTTGGAGATATTCGAAAACAAACTGGAGAAAAGGAGGTAGATAACGATGAGCAGTTATTCGGGAGAAGCAGCGGAACAAGTCGTGAGGATGAGCCTAAACGGCGTTGAAGTCGCTGCAAAGATCAGCGGCAAAGCAGCCGAACGGCTGGCTGTTTTGCTGTATGCGGTCCTGACAGACCAGAAGAAAACCAGAGGCAAGATCCGCCTTTCCAACATGCTGAAAAGCGGTAAGGAACTGAAGGTATTCGCGGTAAGAGATCAGGACCTTGCAAAGTTCTGTGAGGAAGCCAAGAAATACGGTGTTCTGTACTGCGTACTGAAGGATGCGAATGCCGATGACGGTCTGACGGACATCATGGTACGTGCGGAAGACGCCAGCAAAATCAACCGCATCTTTGAGCGCTTCGGCCTGGCTGTTGCCGAGATGGGCACTGTTAAGACCGCTATCGAGCAGAATAAGGAGGTGCCGCTAGATATAGAAGGAACGGAAAAGGAAGTCCCGGAGCGGGTACAGACCGTGGATGACAAGCTGGATCAGTTCCTTGATTCAGTGACCGAACCGAAAGAAAATCCTACGGCGCAGAAGGCGGAAACCGAAAACCCCACCATGGCCCGGACTGGGAAGTCCCGTCAGTCCGAGCCTTCATCCGCGAGCAGAAAGAGCCGGTCAGAAGGCGAAACTGAAAGAAGTGCCAGCAGCCGTCCTTCCGTAAGAAAAGAGATGGAGGAGATCCGTGCGGAACAGGGACAGCAGAAAGGACGCGAACGGGAGGAACGTGTTCCCAATGTGGAGCCACCGCATATCCCCGTTCCCGTTAAGAAAGACGAGAAGGAGGTAAGATGATGGCACCCGATGAAAAGGTAGTTGTGACGCTGGACAATTTTGAACAGCGTCTGATGGTAACCGGCCTTGCCGACTTTCGTAATGATCTTCTCAGAGCGGAAAAGCCTACTGAAGACGTGAACGCTCTGCTTCTGAAGGTCATAGATGCCCCAACGCAGAAAGAAAAAAAGAAGGCGGACCGTGAGGCAAGATAAGCTCTCCAAGCAGAACATTCTGCTCTACTGCTTCGGCATAATCCCTGTCACATGGATCGGACTTTTGATCGCACCTTGTATGACGGACGGCCTGAAAGGACTGATTGCCAGCTTCGGCACCGTAATGGAAAACCCGTTTATGATTACGCTTTGTGAGGACAGCCTGAAAACTGTCCTCATTCTGCTTTTGATCTACGGCGTTGCCATCGGCGTGTATCTTTCCAATGACCGGAATTACAGAAGGCGTGAAGAACACGGCTCGGCCAAATGGGGCTCGCCGGGTCAGGTCAACAATAAGTATGCCGACAGGAGCAAAACCGAAAACAAGATCCTTACGCAGAACGTGGCTATCGGTCTTGACGGAAGAAAGCACAGGAGGAACCTGAATACCCTCGTGGTCGGCGGTTCCGGTGCGGGCAAAACCCGTTTTTTCGCCAAGCCCAATATCATGAATGCCAATACGAGCTTTGTGGTTTTAGACCCGAAAGGAGAACTCCTTGCTTCGACAGGGAAAATGCTTTCGGACAAAAACTACGATGTGAAAGTCCTGGACCTCATAAATATGGAGAAGAGCCATTGCTACAATCCCTTCGTTTATCTGAGGTCCGACAATGACATTCAGAGACTGGTTACAAATCTGTTTAAGAACACCACACCGAAAGGGTCCCAAAGTCAGGATCCGTTCTGGGACCAGGCGGCAACCATGCTGCTTCTGGCCCTTATTTTTTATCTTCATTACGAGGCACCGCCTGAGGAGCAAAATTTCCCTATGGTCATGGACATGATCCGTGCGGGTGAAGTCCGGGAGGATGATGAGGGATTCAAATCGACGCTGGACATCCTCTTCGACCGCCTTGAAATGAGAAATCCGGAGCATATAGCCCTGAAATATTACAAGAGCTATCACTCCGGTTCGGGTAAGACTCTGAAGTCGATTCAGATCACCCTGATATCCCGCCTTGAAAAGTTTAACCTGGAATCGCTTGCGAGCATCACGCAGACGGATGAGCTGGAGCTGTGGAACCTGGGAGAAAAGAAGACGGCGATCTTCGCTGTCATCCCGGACAATGACAGCTCCTTCAATTTTATCGTCGGGATGCTCTACACGCAGATGTTCCAGCAGCTTTACTATCAGGCGGATTCGAAGCCGGACAAGCGACTGCCCGTACACGTTCACTTTGTCATGGACGAATTTGCGAACGTAGCCTTGCCCGATGAATTTGACAAGCTGCTCTCAACCATGAGATCGAGAGAAATCTCGGTGTCCATCATTATCCAGAACCTTGCGCAGCTCAAGGCTCTGTTCGAAAAGCAATGGGAATCCATCATCGGTAACTGTGATGAGTTTCTGTATCTTGGCGGCAATGAGCAATCCACTCATGAATACGTATCAAAGCTTCTCGGAAAAGAGACCATTGATACCAACACTTACGGCCAGTCCAAAGGCAGAAACGGCAGCTACTCTACCAACTGGCAGCTTACAGGTCGTGAGCTGAAAACCCCTGATGAGGTTCGAAGGCTTGATAATCAGTACGCCATGCTGTTCATCCGAGGCGAATACCCTGTGCTGGATCTGAAATACGACATCATGAAGCACCCGAATATCGCTTTGACAACAGATGGAGGGGCCGAGCCGTACCGACACGGCGAAGACTCTATCAGCATTGCTACCCTTGAGATCGATGAGGTTGCTCTGAAGAACGCCCACGCCGATCCTGTCGGAGAAGATGAGTATTTCTTCTTCTGCGAGGAAGAACTCGAAGAACTTATTAAGAAAAAACTGGAGGAAAAACGAAATGAGAAAAACTAAGAATCCTATCAACAAGCTGGAGACTCCTTCCAAGGTGAAGAAGGGCTTCAGAGCATACGTGGCTATGGTGCTTGCCTGCACCGCCATGTTCGTGTGTGCCGTCCCCGCTTTTGCGGCAGGCGATCCTATCACCGTCGTGAACAACCTCAGCAGCTTCATCTTCGGTCTCATCCGTGCGGTGGGTCTGATCCTGCTCGGTTGGGGTATCGTGCAGGTCGGTCTGTCTCTTCAGAGCCATGACCCTTCTCAGCGTTCCAACGGTTTCCTTACCCTTGCGGGCGGCATCGTCATTACCTTTGCTAAGGAAATCCTTGACCTGATCGTGGGTTGATCCGGTTATCCCAAAAACGGGGCGGCTCAGGTAACCGGGCCGTCCCGGATAGGAGGTGAGATGAATGTCGGATAATTGGGTAGTACAGAACCTGGAAAACGCACTGGAGGTCTGGAACGAAAAACTGTCAGAAATCTGGACACTGCTTACCCAGTCACCCCAGTCATTCAAAAGCGGATCCATCTGGTCCGTAATCGTAAATATTCACGGAGCACTTCAGGCTGTCGGACTGGCGCTATTGGTGCTCTTTTTCGTTGTGGGCGTCATGAAGACCTGCGGAAGCTTTGCAGAACTGAAAAAGCCGGAGCACGCTCTTAAACTCTTCATCCGCTTTGCTATCGCTAAAGGCGTCATCACTTACGGTATGGAGCTGATGCTTGCTTTCCTTGAAATCATCCAAGGCGTCATCAGCAGCATCATGAATGCGGCGGGCTTTGGAACGGCCACGCAAACGGTGCTGCCAGCGGAGGTTGTAACGGCCATTGAGGACTGCGGCTTTTTCGAAAGTATTCCTCTATGGGCGGTAACTCTGATCGGCGGCCTGTTCGTATGGGTGCTGAGTTTTGTAATGATCCTCAGTGTCTATGGACGTTTCTTCAAGCTCTATATGTATACGGCAATCGCGCCGATTCCTCTTTCCACCTTTGCCGGTGAACCTACGCAGAATGTGGGCAAAAGCTTCCTGAAAAGCTATGCCGGGGTCTGCTTGGAGGGAGCAATCATCGTACTGGCCTGCATTATCTTCTCGGTATTTGCCGGAAGCCCGCCTACAGTCAACCCGGACGCAGCAGCAGCCAGTATGGTATGGAGCTATATCGGAGAACTGATCTTCAACATGCTGATTCTTGTGGGATCCGTCAAGATGGCTGACCGGATCGTAAGAGAGATGATGGGACTGTGAGGCGAATCATGAACGTGAATTTTGAATGTGTACCTGACTGCGGTACCGATAACTGTAATTGCAAAGACTGCATGTTTTACGGCGGCATGAGCCACGGCGCAGTTCGCTGTCTTGCTGAGGAGGAAATCAGCAAGGCGGCGGCCAAGCCCAGAAGACATGCAAGAAAGGACAAGAAAGAAAATGGAAGTGAAAATTAACCGGGAGATCCGTGATTATACGGAATCCATGTTTTTCGGACTGTCCATGCGGCAGTTCTTTTTTTCTGTCGCAGCGGTAGTCGTTGCGGTACTGCTTTACTTCCTTCTTAAGCCTTATGTGGGAGCTGAGACAGTTTCGTGGATGTGTATTCTCGGCGCATTTCCTTTTGCGGCAATGGGCTTTATCAAGTACCACGGCATGACCGCCGAACAGTTCATCTGGGCGTGGCTTCGCTCAGAGCTGATTGAGCCGAAAGAACTGCATTTCGAATCCGAAAACATCTACTACGAGGCACTGAAGGAAACCATAGAAAATCATGAAAAGGAGGCTGTGAAAATCCATGATTAAGTCAATCAAGTCAATCCTGAGCACGGATAAAGAGAAATATAAGGTTCCGAAGAAGGTTCAGGACGTAATTCCAATCAAGCGCATCTGGCCCGACGGAATCTTCCTTGTGGGCAATAAGTTCGTGAAGAGCTGGAAGTTCACCGATATCAATTATCTGGTCGCAAGCCGCGAGGATAAGGAAACCATGTTCCTGGCTTATTCCGAGCTCCTCAATTCTCTGGACAGCGGCGCAACCACGAAGATCACCATCAACAATCATCGTATGAAGAAGGAAGACTTTGAGCAGTCCGTCCTGATGCCGATGAAGGGAGACGGCCTGGACGAATACCGTGAAGAGTATAACCAGATGCTGCTCGATAAGGCTATGGATGCCAACGGCATCATGCAGGAGAAGTATATCACGGTGACCATTGCTAAGAAGAACGTCGAGGAAGCCCGTGCATACTTTGCGCGAGTCGGCGCAGATCTGTCCGCTCACTTTACAGCGCTTGGTTCCAAGTGCATGGAGATGACCGCCAATGACAGGCTGAGAGCACTGCATGACTTCTATCGCTCCGGCGAGGAAAGCGCCTTCGATTTCAACATGAGGGACAACCTCCGCAAGGGCCACTGCTTCCGCGATTATATCTGTCCGGACAGCATTGAGAAGAATGCGGACTACCTGAAGCTGGGTGAAAAGTTCGCCCGTGTCCTTTACCTGAAGGACTACGCCAGCTATATCAAGGATTCCTTTGTAGCTGAGCTTACGGACCTGAACCGTAATATGATGCTTTCCATCGACATTATCCCCGTCCCCACAGATGAGGCAGTACGTGAGGTGGAGAGCCGTCTGCTCGGCGTGGAGACTAATATCACCAACTGGCAGCGCAAGCAGAATCAGAACAACAACTTTTCCGCTGTCGTTCCCTATGACATGGAGCTGCAGAGAAAGGAATCCAAGGAGTTCCTGGATGACCTGGCCACCCGCGATCAGCGCATGATGTTCGGTGTCATCACTATGGTCATTACGGCTGATACCAAGGAACAGCTCGAAGCAGACACGGAAACGATCCTGTCTACTGCCCGAAAGCACATGTGCCAGATGGCCGTGCTGAAGTATCAGCAGCTGGACGGCCTTAATACGGTTCTTCCTATTGGAACCCGTAAGATCAATGCTTTCCGTACTCTGACCACCGAAAGCCTTGCGGTATTCATTCCGTTCAAGGTACAGGAGATTATGGATGAAGGCGGGATCTACTTCGGCGAGAATGCTATTTCGCATAATCTGATTATGTGCAATAAAGCGAAGCTGCTGAACCAGTCGGCGTTTCTGCTCGGCGTTCCCGGCTCCGGTAAATCCTTCAGTGCAAAGGAACTGATCACATTTCTGATCCTGAACACAGAAGACGATATTCTCATCTGCGATCCTGAAGGCGAGTATGCACCTCTTATTGAAGCGATGGGAGATATCGGATCTGTGATCCGCGTATCCGCAGGCGGACGCGACCGTCTGAACGCCATGTATATGGTTGACGGCTACGGCGAGAACAATCCTATCGTGGTTAAGTCCGAGTTCATCATGTCCCTCATCGAGCAGATTGATAAGAAGGGAGTCGGCCCGCAGCACAAGTCCATTATCGACCGCTGTATCGCCAACGTATACCGCAATGCTTCGGAGACCGGTACGGTGCCTACGCTTTGTACTCTCCGCGAGATGCTGCTTGAGCAGCCTGAGCCTGAAGCAAAGCAGATCGCCCTTTCCCTTGAACTTTATACCACCGGCTCGCTGGATATCTTCGGACATCAGAGCAACGTGGATCTGGACAAGCGCGTTGTGGTGTTTGATATCCATGGCCTTGGTGCTCAGCTGAAGCCTACCGGCCTTCTTGTGATCACCGATACCATGCTGAACCGTGTCACTCTCAACTGGAAGAAGGGAAAGAGAACACACGTCTTCATCGACGAATTTCATGTGGTATTCGAGAATGAATTCTCCGCGCAGTTCTTCAACTCCGCATGGAGACAGTTCCGTAAGCGTAACGCTTACCCCACTGCTATCACTCAGAACGTGGAATATCTGCTGGATTCTGTTCAGGCCAGCACGATGCTTTCCAACTCGGAATTCATCGTCATGCTGAACCAGGCTGCCTCCGATAGAGGCGAGCTTGCCAAACTCCTGAACATTTCCAATGAGCAGATGAGCTATATCACCAACGCCGATCCCGGATGCGGACTCGTCAAATACGGCGGTTCGCTGGTTCCTTTCGTGAATAGGTTCCCGAAAGATACCAAGCTGTATCAGCTGATGACCACTCGTCCCGGTGAGGGTATTTTTGCAGGGCAGGCTTCTTAAGCCTGCTCTTTGATGGAGGTAACTTATGACTAAGAAAAAGAAAATCGGAATCGTAATTACGGCAGTCCTTGCAGCAGCCACTCTCTTTTGCGGGATCATGTTCGCAAGGCAGTACGGCGATGCGAAAAACAGCGAGGAGTCCTTCAATGCTCTGACGGATCTGATCGTAGAAACAGAACCGCAGGAGGTGTGCGTGACGGATGCAGAAGAACCTGAGACTGAAACCTCCGAGGAGGATCTGGCAGCAATCGAAGCCGCAGCAGCGTTGGAACGTTATAGCGCCCTCTTTGATCAGAATAATGATTTTATCGGCTGGATTTGCATTGAAGGCACCAATATCAACTATCCGGTCATGCAGACACCCAACAATCCTGATTACTACCTGAAGCACAGCTTCGAGAAGACCTACAGCGATTACGGTGTTCCGTACATCGAGGAGTCCTGCGCAGTCGGTCTCAGCAACAATGTCGTGATCTATGGGCATCATATGAAGAACGGCAGTATGTTTGCGGATCTCTGCAATTATACGGATAAGGATTTCTACGAGAAACACAAGACCATTCAGTTCGACACGCTTTCTTCTCTCGGACAGTACGAGGTCGTGGCGGTCTTTAAGTTCAATACGAACAAGGAAGATTTCCGCTATAACGAGTGCTGCACAATGAACGAAAGCGCATTCAAGGACTTTATGAGCCAGGTTCACGCGAGACAGCTGTATGATACCGGCGTTGATGCCGAGTATGGAGATCAGCTTCTGACGCTTTCTACCTGTGAGTATACCTACAACAACGGACGTCTGGTGGTGGTTGCAAAGAAGGTGAGCTGATGGCGGATATCAAAACCAGGGACTCTGTAAAAGACATCAAGGTCCTGGATAAGGCAAACGTTGCCGGTGAGCGGATGAAGAAAGCCTTTATCCGCTCAAAGAATACGGCTGAAAACCTTATGGATGATGGCCAGGTATCGCCTTCGGAATACGCGGAGGACAAGGTACGCTACGCTGCGGAGGATGTGGTAAGTGATACCGGTCATGCCATCAAAAGAGAAACGGATAAGGCAGTGGACAAGGGCCGCGAGGCTTTCCGTGAGCACCGCAGAGAAAAGAAAATCGAAAGACAGGAACGGAGGGCTGATGAAGCCCTCCACCGTTTCTCTGAGGAAACGCAGCAAACACAGTCGGTTTATCAGAACACCGCCCGTATGCGTCGTGGCGCTCAGGCAAGGAATACGACCATTAAAACTGCGGAACAGACCGAAAGGTCTACTAAGCAAACTGCAAAGTCTACCGGCAAGGCTACGGTGAAGACTGCGGAAACGTCGGTAAAAGCAACAGAGAAGACAATCAAAACCGCTGAAGCCACGTCCAAGGCGGCTGTGAAGACCGCTGAAGCCACTGCCAAGGCTGCCGAGAAAGCGGCTGAGGCAGCTGCGAAAACTGCGCAGAAGATGGCTGAGATGGCCAGACAGGCAGCTATCGCAGCTTATAAGGCGGCGGTCGCTGTCGGTAAAGCTGTTGCAGCGGCAGTTAAGGCAATTATCGCTGCGGTGAAAGAACTGATTGCTGCTATTGCTGCAGGCGGATGGGTTGCGGTTGTTGTAATCGTCGTTATCTGTTTGATAGGCCTTATTGTCGCGTCTTGCTTTGGAATCTTCTTTTCCAGCGAGGATAAAAACGACGGTTCTCAAACTATGCGTGAAGTAGTCGTAGAGATTAACCAGGACTATCAGGATCAGCTTGATTCTATCAAGGCTAATAATCCTTATGATACTCTTGAAATGTCGGGATCTCGCGCCGTATGGCCGGAGGTTCTGTCTGTTTATGCAGTGAAGACTACCACAGATCCGGATAATCCACAGGAAGTTGCTTCGCTCAATGATGAGAAGAAACAGCTGTTGACGGATATCTTCTGGGAGATGAACGATATATCTTATCGGACTAAGACAGAAACTGAAACTGAGATCATAGAATCCGACGATGGACACGGCAATATTCTGGAGGAGACGGTTGAGGTTACTAAGACTACGCTTTACATCACGGTCAGCCACAAAACAGCAGACCAAATGGCAGATCAGTATCGCTTCAATGATGATCAGGACTCGCAGCTGGAGGAACTGCTTGGTGTGGATAATTCCATGTGGCTAGCAGTGCTTTATGGCGTATACGGCTCTGACGATATAATTGTTCAGGTAGCACTGTCGCAGCTTGGTAACGTAGGCGGTGAACCCTACTGGTCCTGGTACGGATTCGGAAGCCGTGTTGAATGGTGCGCCTGCTTCGTCAGCTGGTGCGCAGATCAGTGCGGTTATATTGAAACCGGCGTCTGCCCGAAGTACGCAGGCTGCGTAAATGGCGTGGCATGGTTCCAGGAACGAGACCAGTGGCTCGACGGATCAGCGACTCCTTCGCCAGGCATGATCATCTTCTATGACTGGGACAGCCCGGACGGCGAATCTGGTCCTCAGGATGGTCTGTCAGATCACACGGGTATCGTAGAGAAGGTAGAAAACGGTATCGTTTATACCGTGGAAGGCAACTCCGGTGATGCTTGCCGGCAGAGGCAGCGAGCTGTCGGAGATGACGAAATCCTGGAATACGGTGTACTTATCCCATAATAATATGCTCCGGCATCAGGCTCTGAGATGGGCTTGGTGCCGGAGCTTTTTCTTTTTTTGTGGTTTTGGAGAGCAGGTGTTGTCAAATGACGACAGAGTACGCATAAACTTGTGAATATTCACGCTAAAATATTGACATTTTGCGAATATCGCGCTATAATATAATTTGCTATATTATAGGCTTACTGTAACCTTGTATAGTTTGTTCGTGATGATGCTATTTGGAGAGGACTTAACATGAAAATCAGCTATGAAAAACTTTGGAAGTTGGTTGTTGACAATAAAATGAAACGGCAGGATCTGGCCCGTGCTGCTGAAATCAGCGCGAATACAGTAACAAAGTTGGGCAAGAATGAAGCTGTTTCTTTGGACGTTCTTATGCGCATTTGCAAGGTCTTCCACTGTGATATTGGCGACATTATGGAAATAATCGAAGATTGAGTATTGAGGTGAGCACATGACCTGTGATTATAACGGCGGATTGACGAGAGAACAATTCCTGTTTTTCGAAATCCGGATTGTTGCAAAGTTTATTTGTGATGGTTTACAGCGCGAGGAGATTCTGAAAAGACTGACGGAAGAGAACCTGTTTCAATTTCCGACCGAGAGAATGATTTCTTCCATAGCAGCAACATGCTTTAAGCGAATTGACGCTCTCGAATCTGAATCATTAGTTTATCAGTTGGCTAATTCGCCTGTAGAGGTTGCAAAACAGATTAATCTATATGCCATGATGAAATACAACAAGATTGTGTGGGATTTCATGACAACTGTTATAGGCGAAAAGTTTAGGACACAAGAGTTTGATTTCTCGAAAAAGGATCTAAACGTCTTCTTCTTTCGCTTGCAGGAACAGAATGATGCAGTTGCCTCATGGAGTGATTCTACTATTAGCAAGATAAAGCAGGTATTAACAAAGTCGCTTGTCGAGTGCGGATATTTGGATACTACAAGATCTACCCAATTGAACAATATATCAATTGAGCCCGAACTGGAAGATGAAATCAGAGCATCCAGTGATTTTGCTGCACTTTCGGCTTTCAACTGTTTTAGATGAGGAGTAGCTTATGGATAATATTATGACCAATCTTAATAAAGTCTCGGCAAGACTGTCTGAAGAAGCATTCCTCAGCAATAAAGGCTTATCCAACGAGGTTGGAATTCACGTTTTCTGTTATGATCCGGCGGATGAGTTGACTGTCAGGGCATACTTTGAAAACTTAAAAAACCAGACTGATAAACCCTATCGCCTAATAGAATGTGACCTATATAAGATATTCCTCGAAATTTGTGAAGAGAAGAGAATCTTGAAAAGCATTCCCAATATGGAAGAACGCAAAGGCAAAGAGTACCTGTCAGAGCAGATTCAAAAGATCGCTACTCCGGAGGCATTCGTAGAAAAGATGAAGTACGAGCCTCGTAAACACGGTGATGTTCTTATGATTACCGGAGTTGGAAAAGTTTATCCCTTCATGAGATCGCACAAAATCTTGGATAACATTCAACATATCTTTGCAGACATTCCTGTTTTGATGTTGTATCCGGGAACTTTCAATGGGCAGGACCTTGGCCTATTTGGAAAGTTTTTGGACGGTCATTATTACAGAGCATTCAACTTGCTGTAAAACTGGGAGGGTCAAAAAATGCAATTACAGTACATTTATAAATCAGATATCAATCGTGACATAAACGGCGTTATCAAGGTTGCCCAGAATGATGAAAAGAGCATCGAGCAGGAATTGCGTGAGTACATCATTACCAGAGAACTGAGAAAGCATTTTAACACGTTCTTTAATAATTATGAGAAGTCTTTGAGTTATCCTACTGACAAAATCGGAGTATGGATTTCCGGCTTCTTTGGAAGTGGTAAATCTCACTTCTTGAAGATCCTTTCTTATTTGCTTTCCAACGATACCGTTGCAGGCAAACCTGCTGTTGAGTATTTCACGGATAAGTTTGATGATCCTATGATGTTTGCTCAGTTGGAACGCTGCGCAAAGGTTCCTACGGATACAATCCTTTTCAATATCGATTCCAAAAGTCCTATCAATAAAGATAAGACTGCTATTCTGCGCGTCTTTGCAAAGGTTTTCTATGAGTATCGTGGCTTCTATGGTGACGATCTTAAGGTTGCAAGGCTTGAGCAGTTTATCGACAAGTCCGGAAAGACCGCCGACTTCAAAGCTAAATTTGCTGAAGTCAACGGTGATGAATGGGAAAATGTGCGTGATGCCTTTGCTTTCTTTGAAGACGATCTTGTTGCGACCCTCGTCGAAACGCTCGGTATGAGTGAAACAGCGGCCCGCAACTGGTTTAACGGAACCGAAACTGCTGATATGTCTATCGAGCAGCTCGTGAAAGAAATCAAAGAATATATTGACTCCAAGGGGAAAAGCTTCCGCTTGATGTTTATGATTGACGAGGTCGGTCAGTACATCGGCTCTGATGGCAGCCTTATGCTTAACCTTCAGACCATCGTTGAAGAAATCGGCTCCAAGTGCGATGGACGTGTTTGGGTTATGGTTACAAGTCAGGAAGCCATCGACTCTATTACGAAAATCAGCGGTGATGATTTCTCAAAAATTCAGGGACGCTTTAACACTCGTCTGAGCCTGTCTTCTTCTTCAGTAGATGAAGTTATCAAAAAGCGTATTCTTGCCAAAACGGAGACAGCTGAACAGATGCTTCTTATGAGTTACGGCAAAAACAGTGCTGTACTGAAGAACCTCTTTACTTTCAATGATGCTGTGCTGGACCTCAAAGGATATTCCGGTGAATATGACTTTGTTGAGACATATCCGTTTGTTCCGTATCAGTTCAGATTGATGCAGAATGTTCTTGCTCAGATCCGTAAACACGGTAATTCCGGAAAGCATCTTTCCGGCGGCGAACGTTCGATGCTTTCCGGCTTTCAGGAGGCCGCACAGGCTATTGAAAACAAAGACGAGAATGCACTTGTTCCGTTCAGCCTCTTCTATAATACCGTTCATACATTCCTCGAAAGTGCTATTCGTCGGGTAATCGACCGTTGTCAGACTGCTGCAGATAGCCACGACGGAATTGAGCAGTACGATGTCAGCATCTTAAAGCTTTTGTATTTGATCCGCTATGTTGATGATATCAAGGCCAATGTAGATAACATCACAACATTGATGGTGGACGATATCCGTGCTGACAAGATCAACATGCGCAAGTCTATTCAGGAATCTCTGGACCGTTTGGTTTCACAGAACTACATCGCGAGAAACGGAGACACCTATACATTCCTGACCGATGACGAGCAGGATATTGAAAGAGATATCCGCAATACTCCTGTAGACAGCGCTACTATTGTTCAATCTATATCTCAGATTATCTTCGGGGATCTGTATGTCAGCAAGAAATTCAAATACGGGAAATATGACTTCCCGTATGATCAGATCATCGACGAGACCACGATTGGCCAGCTGACCGGCGCGGTTCGTCTGCGCATTCTGACAGTTGCATCCGACCTGTATAATGCAGGCGATCAGGCTCTGTTGATGCGCTCCAATGTGGATAACGAGGCAATTCTTGTGCTCTCTGATAAGTATCCTTATTTTGATGATCTGGAGAGCGCTGCAAAGATCCGTAAGTATGTAAAGAGCCGTAACGTTGCCCAGTTGCCGGAAGCAATCCAGCATATTATCCGTGGAAAGCAGCAACAGGCCTCTGCGTACGAAAAGACTGCCAAAGAGCATATTTCCGCTGCTATTCTCGAAGCTAATGTATATGTGTCGGGTGAGACAAGTTCTATCAAGACTTCTTCTGTGAAGGATAAGATTGAAACGGCACTGTCCAGTCTGGTTGAAAGTGTTTATTCCAAGCTCGGTTATATCAAACATAACTTCGATAATGATAATGAACTGCTGCAGATTCTCTCAAATCAGAATAAGCAGATGACCATTGGCGGCGGCATTGCCGTTTATAATCCTGAAGCAGTAGATGAGGTTGAACAGTTCCTTGAACTGCAGGGGATGAAAATGCTTCCTACATCTATGGGGGATATCCAGCGCCGTTTCTCTGCTATTCCGTACGGCTGGCGCGAAATCGATATTGCATCTGTGGTTTGCTCGCTGATTTCGATTCAGAAAGTTGCATTGCAGTACAGTGGCAGCATGATTCAGCCCACTGACAAGCACATCCCGGATTATCTGAGAAGAAAAACGGAAATCGACAAGACTCTGGTTGCTCGCAGAACAGCTATTTCCGATTCTTTGATGAAGAAATCCCGCGAGTTCTTAAAAGAATACTTCAATACAATGGATCTGCCTTCCGATGAAGACAGTCTGATTTCCTATGTCCTTGATAGTTTTACAGCAGAAAGAGATAAACTGCAAAGCCTGTTGGATAATCAGTATGCATCCGGTACCTATCCGGATAAGGCTGTTGTTGAAAACGGAGTCAAGCTTTGCACGGATCTGCTTTCTCAGAAGAAGGATAATACGGCACTGCTTACCAAAATGGTCGCTATGGAAGACGAATTCCTCGATTTGAGTGAAGACATGGCCGATGTCCTTGCCTTCTTCAAAAATCAGAAAACCATTTTTGACAGTGCTTCTGATCTTCTTTACACGCTTACTGCCGAGTCAGAATATCTGCAGGCCGAACAGGAAGCTACAAGAGCTCTTGCTCAGATTAAGAATATCCTTGCTATGCAAAAGCCGTATAAGAACATCGCTGATTTACCTACGCTGATGCAGCAGGTGCAGATGGTATACGGGCAGCTTCTTGACCTCAAGAAACAGGACGTATATGCAGAGATCCAGGGTGCTATGGGAGAAATCCACCAGACCGCTCAGTATGATCAGAAGGATATTGTCGCCAAAGCAGATGATGCTCTTGGCACAAAGAAAAAAGCTGCCGCAGACGCCACGACATTGACCCAACTGGATGCTATGAAGATTCAAATTGCAAGCATTCGCCAGCAATATATTAAGGCGCTTATGGTTCCTGCAAAGCCTGATGAAAAGGCAGCCACAGCTTCCAGAAGCAGCCTCGGTTATAGCATCAAGCTTAAAAGTGAAGACGACGTTGATAAGTATGTTGCGGACATTAAAGAAAAGCTTATGGAAATGCTCGACGGCAACGATGTGCTGCATATCATCTAATAAATAAACAGGAGGACGGACATGAACTTTGATTTTCTGAAAGAGCTTAGAGGACTTGGGCATGTTTACGAGAATTGCAATAATGCAGAAAAGCTTGCAATGACAATGCCGGTTCAGAGCGTTTTTACCTCTCGTAAAAGCGCAGAATTACTTGCAAAATTTATTTATATGGCCGCTCATAATCAGGAAATGGAAGAATTGACATTTGCAGATATTCTCTCTGACATGACCGTCCGTAAGTTTATTAACTCCAGAGATGTCATGGACGCTTTTCACTATATCAGAAAAAACGGTAATAGAGCGGTTCATAGTGATGATGAGAATACCGCGGAAGATGCAGTAGCTGTTCTTCAGGATCTTCATTATATTGCAGGTGAAACCGCTTCCATGCTTGGCCTAATTCACAATTATCCATCGTTTGATGATAGAATTGCTTCCTTCCCGGAAGCCAAGTTTGTCGATGAAGAAGATATTGATAAAAAGGCACGAGCAATGGTTCTTGCATATATTGCGGAGTTCAACGCTCAAGAGGAACGCGACAAATACATTGAGACGAAGGACTACGATTGGGTTACTTATTCAATTGAGGGAAATGTTGAGATGCACGAGTACCTTGAATTTAAGTACAAGCCAAAGCAAGTTGAGATAATTGAATATCTTCAGACCTACCTTGCTACGTTAATTCGTTTTTCAATTGAGCGCTCACCGGAAAATGCTGAAGAACTGGAATTGTCGTATCCGGTTACTCTTGATGCGAAGCTTATCATCGGAGGCACAATATATTCTTCTGAAAACATGGAATCTTTTATATTAGCAATTGTTGATGAACTCCCAAAAGCAAACGGATTTATCATAGACTGCACATGTACCGGTAACCTTCGTGAGTATTTCAATGATGAACCAAATGAAAACGGCGATGAACGTTTGAATATGATTCGAAAAGATGCTGTTTGGACTGGCGCTGGAATGCTCGATACATTAGAACAGTTTAAACGTCGCAATGTATTTGAGTACAAACTTGCTATTTTTTATCCTGACAGTGGCGAATCCAAGTACAAAAAAATACATAACGGAAAAGAAATAGATGTAATTTCATCCTGCACCGAAGAAATTGTGGATCATGTTTTCGATGAAGAATGGTGGTCTTGGAGCTTAAATTTATGTGCCGAATTTGATATTAATAAACATCATGATGAACTGATGAAACTACAGAGTATTGTCAGAGACAATATCCCTGAAAGCCAAGTTTCTTTTTGTGAAGATGCTTGGGAAGATGGCGATTTCCATATTTTTTGCAACGGCATTCAGTGGAACTGCAAATGTTTGCGAGAGATTCAAAATTTTCTTGATAAAATAAACGAAGTCTTCTTGCCGATTAAGGATGATGTTGATGCCGTATGCGATGGAACTTGGGAGATAAAAAACCGTTTTGCAGTTGCTACGTGGGAGTGGACAAAACAAGGGTTTAAGGTAAAGGGGACCTGCTTTTAAGCGTGAAATGAGGATGGAGTATGGCAAAGAAAAAGGATTATCGCGAATTACTAAAAACACCTTTTGATACTGGAATTCGTAACTTCGCAGAAGTCGCAAAGTACTTCTTATATTATACTCCATCTATTGATAGCGCTCATTCTTCAGGGCCAATTCCCGATAACAGAGCTACTGAATTGCTTGCTGAGATGCTGGACAGCACTGGGTTAGCTGGAAATACGAGATTTCTAAAAAGAATCCTTCAGGCATCGTGGAAAAATTCCGAACTGGACGAATATGTTATCGACTTTGAGAAATCGAGAATGCTGTGTGATATGTACAATAATGAAAATGAACTTCACGCACTATTAAGACATATTAGGAATTCCCTTGCACATGGATATGTTTACGTTTGGAAAAAGAAAAAGGGTAACTTTATCATGCTGGTTGATTATGACGCAGGTAAGCATAAACCAACAGCAAAAATTTTGATAACATCAACAATCCTAGAGCAATGGAAGGCTATTTTGGAAAACGAAATAGTATAAAGGAGAACATCCATGAATAAAACAGCCATAAAAAACTTTGCTATCTGGGTACGAGTTCAGTTGATTGAATCCGCTAAGCAGAGAGCATTCGAATATGAAATCACAGAGAACGGTGAGAATAGTGTCAATATAGAAAGCATTGGCGGTCGTTTGCTGTCCAAAGACGAAAAAGAACAACGCGGGCAATTGATTGCTAAGATCCATCAAAAAGGCTACACCCAGGTAATGGAAGAAGCCGCCTACACCTGGTTTAACCGTTTTATTGCACTCCGATTCATGGAGGTCAATGGCTATCTTCCTTCAAAGATTCGTGTATTTACTGATGAAAATGGTACGTTCAAACCTGATATCCTGAAGCAGGCTATGTCTGTTGAATTAGATGGACTGGACAGAAAAAAAGTCCTGAAGCTTCTTGATGCGCAGGCTAATGAGGAGCTTTACAAGTATCTCCTCATCACCCAGTGTAACGCACTGAACGCCGCCCTACCGGAGATGTTCGAGAAGCTCGGCAGCTATACCGAAATGCTTCTGCCCAACAATATTCTAAAGCCAGATAGTGTTCTTGGGCGGCTTGTGACGGATATACCAGAAGAAGATTGGAAAGACGCGGTGCAGATCATCGGGTGGATGTATC
>JAAZDA010000178.1 GCA_012512995.1 Clostridiales bacterium
GCATTAAACTGGCAGATGACCTTCTTCTGAGCGGGTTGGATGTCATTTATCATAAGAATTGCAGCGAATCCAGAAACAAAAAGAAACGCTGAATAATGTTATATCAAAAGAGGAGTACATAACCAGATATGGCTAACAATAACAATGATCCGAACAGGCGTGGCGGAAATGGCGGCGGTGACGGAAACGGTAATGGCCAGCAGCCAAAACAGAATATTTTCATTTTCCTTGTGGCGGCACTTGTAACATTGCTGTGCGTCAGCTTTTTCATGAGCAGCATGGGTCAGGCTTCGCGCAAGGAAATTACATATAATGAATTCGTCGATATGATCGAGAAGGGCACGATAGAGAGTGTCACCATCGAATCGGATGAGATAGACATCACGCCTAAAGTCGAGAATACAACGGACAATCCGCTTCTTGCCAGTCAGAGCACGGTAACATACTACACAGGCAAGATCGAGGATGATGACACGTTGACGCAGCGCCTCCTCAAATTTGATGTTACAGTCAAGGGCAGTGTTTCAAGCAGCTCAGGACTTATACTCACATTTCTTCTTGAGTATGTGCTTCCTCTTATCCTCTTCTGGGTGCTGCTCAGTTTCCTGTTCCGCAGGATAGGAAAATCTGGCGGCGGGATCATGGGTGTCGGCAAGAGCAACGCCAAAGAATATGTCCAGAAAGATACCGGGATCACGTTCAATGATGTGGCCGGTGAAGAGGAAGCCAAGGAATCACTTGTAGAGATAGTGGATTTCCTTCACAATCCTCAGAAATATGCGGGAATAGGCGCAAAACTTCCAAAAGGAGCACTCCTTGTTGGTCCTCCCGGAACCGGCAAAACTCTTCTTGCAAGAGCGGTAGCAGGCGAAGCGCATGTTCCGTTTTTCTCACTGTCAGGTTCTGACTTTATTGAACTGTATGTTGGTGTCGGCGCATCGCGTGTGAGAGACCTGTTCAAAGAAGCTGAAAAAAGCGCGCCCTGCATCATATTTATAGATGAAATAGATGCTATCGGGCGCAGTCGTGATTCACAATTCGGCGGTGGAAATGAAGAGAGAGAGCAGACACTTAACCAGTTGCTTTCTTGCATGGATGGTTTTGACGCGACAAAGGGAATCATAGTTCTCGGAGCTACGAACCGCCCGGAGATACTTGATAAAGCGTTACTTCGTCCGGGACGTTTTGACAGAAGGATCATCGTTGATCGTCCTGATCTGAAGGGAAGACTGGCAATCCTCAAAGTCCACGCAAAGGACGTAAAACTTGATGAAAGTGTTGATCTTAACGAGATAGCGCTTGCAACAAGCGGAGCTGTCGGTTCTGATCTTGCAAACATGATAAACGAGGCCGCTATAAACGCGGTCAAGAATAAACGCGAATTCGTCTGCCAGAAGGATCTTTTTGAAGCTGTCGAGCAGGTGCTTGTCGGTAAAGAGAAGAAAGACAGAGTCATGAGCGCTGCTGAGCGCCGGATCGTTTCATATCATGAGGTCGGGCATGCGCTGATAAGTGCTGTGCAGAAGAATTCAGAACCTGTTCAGAAGATTACAATAGTTCCGCGCACAATGGGTGCGCTCGGATATGTAATGCAGGTGCCGGAGGAGGAGAAATACCTCAACACCCAGGCAGAGCTCCACGACATGATCGTCGGATATCTCGGCGGACGTGCGGCTGAGGAACTTAAGTTTGAGACGGTCACGACAGGTGCGGCAAATGATATAGAGAAAGCGACATCGATCGCGCGCAGCATGGTCACGACATATGGTATGAGCAAGAAGTTCGGACTTATGGGACTTGCAACGGTGGAAAGTCAATACCTTGACGGCCGCGAGCACCTGAATTGCTCAGATGTAACGGCAGCTGGCATCGATGAAGAAGGCCGCCAGATGCTTGAGAAC
>JAAZDA010000179.1 GCA_012512995.1 Clostridiales bacterium
ATGAACTGACCTTCTTCGGTGTAGTCATTCTTTGGATACGCTGAGAGCTCACGTGTTTTGCCTATATCGTGCAACATGGCAGCAGGGATCAGCAGGTCGCGCTTTAGAGTCGGATAAGCTTTGCAGTAGTAATAGCAGAGATTTGTAACGCCGAGCGTGTGCTCGAGGAGACCGCCGACGAAGCCGTGGTGGATCATTTTAGCAGCAGACGATGAGCAGAACTTCGAGACAAAATCTTTGTCTTCAACGAAGAACAGCTGCAGCAGTTTCTTCATGTGTGGTTCTTCAATCTGGTCGATATATTTTGTCAATTCAGCGAACATTTCATCAATCGATTTCTCTGAAACCGGGAGGTAGTCAGCCGGAACGTATTCTCCCTCGTGGCAGCGGCGTGCTCTCGTCACATTGAGCTGAAGCTGTCCCTGGAAAACAGTTATACCGCCTGTTATATCGACATAATCAAGGTTATCGAATTCGCCGATTCCCATGTTGCCGGGCTCCCAGATCTTGGCGTCGATCGTTCCGGTCTTGTCCTGAAGAGTCAGGCTGTCATATGCTTTGCCGGCCTTTGTCTTGAGTTCCTGCTTCTTTTTGCATAAGTAGATACTGTGTACGTTGGTTCCTTCGCTGAGTGTTTCGATAAATTGCATTGTTTGGTGATCTCCTTAGTATAGTTTTACATAACTGTAGTTGTTAATGATTCTGTTTATTCTGAAGTCTGTTCCGTGAGTGTTACATTTATTACAAGTTGATTGTACTTATTGTTGGTGCCCATTCTCTTAAGCCACATTGTGTAGTTCTGATCCGTGTTGGCATTGAGGATGCAGCCGACAAGGTCGCCAAAACCTGTGATATTGGTGCCGCCGAAAGATGTTATGACATCACCGCTCTGAATGCCGGCGTCCATGGCGGGCGAATCAATTTCAGTCCTCCGCACGTAGCAACCCGCGGGGACTCCCTCTTCCTCCTGAATCTGTTCGGTGACATCAGTGCCGTAAATTCCGAAATATGGACGTGTTCCGCCGTTAGAGAGAATTTCAAACAGATCCTTGAGGTCTGTGATCCCGATGGCGCTTAGAACATTGCGCATGTCCGAGGTGTTGTAGCTCATGTCTGTGATACCTATGACCTGACCGCTCAGATTTATAAGAACGCCGGACGCCTGTGAACTGCCATATATATCTGTTGTGAGAAGGCGAAAACTTGTGTCAGGGATATCGGGCTGCGTCGATGACCCGGTAACCGTGCCGTAACTGATTGATCCTGTCGTCCCGTTTGGGGAGCCTATGGCGATCACGGGGGTCCCGGTCAGATCGGAAGGAGCTGAACTGCCAAGATCTGCAGTTTTGATGCATTGCTTTGTGCTGTCTGAACAGTCGCTTTTTGTAACACCGACGATGGCAAAACCTGTGATGGTATCCTCGGAAACAAGCGTAGCATCATGTTTTGAATTGTCACAGAAGCTTATCTGAATCCGGTCGGCGTCTTCCAGTGCAGTCATGGGCGTGAGAATGAGAAACTCCGTGCCGTTATCAGCGAGGATAAGGCCGGATGTTTTGCCCTGATTCTCGTATTTATCGCCCCACAGGTCATAATCAGAGGTGATACCGGTCACAGTTACAAGTGAGGCGGATGCATCGGTGGCGATCTTCTTGAGCATGTTATAGGTGTCCTGATATTCAGCAGAAGTTGAGGAGTTATCTTTGGAAGCGAGTACTTTCTGTACAACTCCTTCAATTTGCTCATCGCTCACTGGATTAGACGCCTGCTGTGCTGCAACGGCAGAAGCTGCTGCGGCCGCGGCCTCAGAAGCGGCACTTGATGCGAGCTCCGAATCATCAGCTATCATGTCCTCAGGGGACATTTCCTCATTCTGGGATTCCTCGGGGAATGAGACCGTGTTCGCTTCTTTTTTGGGGTACAGCTTATTTGTAAGAACCGGCTCCAGCACGAGGAAGACCGCGCAGGCTATAGCACCGAAGAGCACGGCGAGGCAGGCCGTTATTATTGTGCGGCGCAGCAGTTTCTTCCTGTTGATAGGACGCTGCTTGATCTGTTCGTTTATGAGACCGGTATCGACTCTTTTGCTGTCGGAGTCCTGTGAAGCATCCGGATTTTCAGCGCTGTCTTTTCCAGGTGCAGATTTTTTCAGCTCAGGATTCTCTTTCCTGGCTTTTTTATGATCATCTTTCCTGCTAATCATTGGTAATTATCCTCTTGATGGAAGGCCTTGGTGCTCGGCTCATATCGTAGAACTCTAAGTTCAGGAACTAACTTCCTTCATGGAATTATACCATGATATAAGGGTCGAGAATAACATTACGCGTTCTGCCTGCAGAAAAGCGTAATGAATTTGAGACCCGTCCAAACATGAGGAAGTAGCGATTTACAGAGTAAATCAGCGGATTCCGAATAAAATAATACAAAACAAGATAAAACAATACAAATCAATTCAAATGTGGTATACTCTGTGTTAGAAGAACAGGAAAGCAAGGCAGAATATAGAAAATACGAAAACGGAATCATATAACAGATCATAAAACGAGAATAATGAAGATTATGGTATATGCAATTACTTTGGTAGTTTTGCAGATCAGAAAAGCATCTGCTTAGTTTAAAAAAAATGGGAGGAAAACAAATGAGCAAAAGAAGTTTACTTAACAGGCTTCTCGCAGTATCTCTTGCAGGAACGATGGTTCTTGGAATGACAGCATGCGGAAGCCTGCGTCACGATGAACAGGAACTGGGGATTCAATGGAACTGATCGTATGTTCAAGCCATCGTCAATGCTTATAAAGAAACTGGTTGACTGTGTTTCAAAGGGCGGCAACATGATCCTTAATGTAGGGCCTGACGCAAGAGGGAATTTCCCTGATGAATCGGTCAGGATACTGCATGAAATAGGAACCTGGATGAATAAGAACGGCGACAGTATTTACGGATGCGGTGCATCTTCCATACCGAAACCGGAATACGGAAGGATCACTCAGAGGGAAAATACCTGCTACTACCATCTGTATGAGAATAATATAGGTCCCGTGGCACTTGAGGGGGTAAAGAAAGACAGAGTAAAGAGCATACGATCTCTGGCGACGGGTTATGAGATTCCGATATCAACGAGCTGGGTACACAGTGATTATCCGGACATTTGTTTTGCCGACCTCGGTGATGATCCGAATCTTCCGGATCCCGTGGATTATGTACTTAAGGTTGAGCTAAGGCCGTGATGTTAATGTTTAGGAGGACAAATGCTTTCTGTTTCTGTCAGAAAATATTCCGAAAAGAAATTCAGAGAAAGAGAAGCTCTGTATATAAGGATCAGACCTGAACTTCAGGAAGGCCTGGCGTCATGCACTGAGGAAGAGAGCATCCTGATGAAGCTGCTCTATGGAACTATGCCGTTTTCAGACGCCGGAGAATATAGTTTTGATGTATTCCTTAACTATGTACGACACAGTCTTATGCTGCGCAGAACAGTGGATTGGTGCAGAGAGCTTCCCGAGGATATTTTTATAAGGGATGTTCTGTATTACAGAATCAATTCGGAGAAGATTGAAGACTGCCGTCCGTTTTTCTATGATCAGCTCAAAGACAGAATAAAGGGAATGCCAATGGAACGCGCCGTGCTGGAGGTCAATTACTGGGCGGCTGAACACGTTACATATAAAGCGTCTGATGACAGAACGCTTTCACCCCTTACTGTATACCGGTCCGGGACGGGCAGGTGCGGAGAAGAGTCGGTCTTTCTTGTCAGCGCGCTCAGAGCCGTGGGCATTCCGTCAAGGCAGGTGTATGTCCCATTCTGGGCTCATTGTGATGATAACCATGCCTGGGTCGAGGTCTATGTTAATGACGAATGGCATTATCTCGGGGCCTGTGAGCCTGAGGAAGTGCTTAACCGTGGCTGGTTTGACGGAGCTGCATCGAGAGCGATGATGGTCCATGCGAGGGATTTCATTGATTATGGATTTTCATCGCCTGATGAGGACGGTGAGCGGGAAGAGCCGGGAGACGTTCCGGGAAGAGAAAATGGTGTTTATTTCATAGACAGGACTGCTGCTTACGCTGATGCGGTATTGTGCACTGTTAGCGTAATCAATGAAAGAAATGAATCGGTCAAGGGCGCCGAAGTCCGTTTTGATGTCCTTAATTACTCGCAATACAGCAATATTGCATCGCGTATTACAGGCAAAGACGGGACCGTTACACTTCGGATCGGCAAAGGCAGTCTGCATATCAGCGCGTCATTTGACGGGAAGTTTGCCGAGACCGCGGTAAACACGCAGCAAATAAAAAACATTACGTTACAACTGCACGACGAAGATCAGCTGACGGGCGGAGCAGCAGGCGAGTGGACGAAAGTGGATTTCACAGCACCTGAGGAAAAGATCATCAGTGCAGTGAAGCCTACTGCGGAGCAGCGCCTTATTCAGCAACAAAGAGCGGAGAAATGCCGCGTAATGATAGAAGCAGGGGCTGCAGAGGAATCACCGCTTTACAGGGAAAAAGAGAAGGGGCTCGATGTGTTCCTGGGGATTCTTTCTGACAAAGACAGAAAAGATGTGACAGAAGAAGTTTTCAGGGATGCAAAACTTGCGCGCAATCAGGGTTATCCGGATAATATTTATGAAGCATGTGTTTTGTCGCCGCGTATAGGCAAGGAAGAACTGACACCGTTCAGAAGAATCATCAGTGCGTTCTTTACCGATGAGCAGATGGATGAATTCAGGGCAGATCCTGATAAAATCGCAAAATACGTGAAAAATGAAATCGCGTATGATCCTGATCAGGACTATCAGACGCTTGTATCGACGCCGGGGGCAACGCTGAAATTAATGTTCGGGAACCGGGCATCGCGGAATATCCTCATGGTGGCGATTGCAAGGACTGCGCAGGTGCCGGCGCGTCTTGATCCGGTCACAGGCAAAGCTCAATTCTACGATAAAGCCGCTGCGGATTTCAAATGTTTTGAAATGGAGAACGACAATAAAGGGCAACAGGCGGCGCTTAAGTTAGATGCCGGCGGACACAGTTTCAAATATGAGCAGAACTGGACGATTTCCGCATTTAGTGAGGCTGACGGAAGGTTCAAAACGCTTGACCTCACGGGTAAAGATGGAATAGATAAGGCGCAGGGCACGCTTCGTCTTGACCCGGGCACATACAGAATAATCACCACTCTGAGAGAGCCGTGCGGAAATCAGCATGCCGGAGAAATCACAATCACGCTTAAGGCGGGTGAAACAAGAGAACTCCTGATGCAAGTTGCCGAGCTGCGGCCTGAGGACATGATCGTTCACTATAGTTTTGACAGCTTTCCTGTCAAAACAAATGATGGCCGGAACGCGGAGTTCATTGATGAGCTGTCAGGCGTTACGCTGGCTGTATTCCTTGAGCCCGGCAGTGAACCATCAGAGCATGTCATGAATGAGCTCATGGAAGAAAAGACAGAAATCAGAGATAATAATGTCAGACTGATGCTCCTTGTAAAGAACAAAGCAGTGCAAACACAGAAAACGTTAGTTGAAACAATGGAAGCTGTTCCGAAGGCTTCACTGCTGATCGAAGAAGGATTTGCACGACAATCTGAGATTGCCAGGAAGTTGTATGTCGACCCTGACAAATTGCCGCTTCTTATGTTACTGCGGCCTGACGGAACATGTATATATGCATGCAGTGGCTATAATGTCGGGAGTGTCGCATTGGCGCTGGGAATTGCAAAGCTGTGAATCACAGCCGGAAAACCACATGCGCGGATTATCTGGAGAACGCAATGCGACAAGAGCTGTCTCATAGGCAAATTACGTTCAGGTATGGTGAAAAAAATGGATATAACGGTGGAAATATGCTGTGGTGGATATGAGGATGCGCTTCAGGCTGCAAAAGGCGGGGCGGAAAGAGTCGAGCTTAATACCGGCCTGTACATGGGAGGACTGACCCCATGCACCGGCACTCTTAAGCTTGTAAAGAAAGATACGGATCTCAAAGTTATTTCAATGGTGAGGCCAAGAGGGGGCGGGTTCTGCTATACTGATGCGGAATTCAGATCGATGCTGCAGGATGCGACTGAGCTGCTCGAAGCCGGTTCTGATGGAATTGTATACGGGTTCCTTAAGGCGGACGGTTCTATTGATAAGGACAGAACAGGTGAAATGACAAGGCTGATACACTCCTATGGGAAAACCGCGGTGTTCCATAGAGCACTTGATTGTGTAGGTGCTTCTGATACGGCGATGGAAGAACTGATATCACTTAATGTAGACAGGGCATTGACAAGCGGTGGAAGGAAAACCGCATGGGAAGGCCGGGACAGAATAAAGCAGCTTCAGGAGAAGTTCGGAAGCATGATACAGATTCTGGCAGGGAGCGGCATAAACGAAGAAAATGCCGGAAAATTCGTGAATGAAACTGGTGTCAGGCAGATACACAGCTCATGTAAGAGCTGGAGAAAAGATGCCACGGCGAAGGGAAGAGATGTATCATATGCTTATGTTGAAGGTGCATACAGCAGTATGTTTGAAATAGTATCAGAACAAAAGACCAGAAAGCTATTGATGGCATTGAAAGACAAAACAACTGCGGTGGAGTTCCGTGATGCTCCCCTGTAAATAAGGAGGATAAGTCTGTGTTTTTACAGGAACGACAGGAGATAATTCTCAGAGAATTGAATGAATGTGGTCAGGTCAAGGTCAAATTATTAAGTGAGAAATTCGGAGTGACAGAAGACTGTATAAGAAAAGACCTGAAGCTCCTGGAAAATCAGGGAAAACTTAAGAGGACCTATGGCGGGGCGATACTCTCGCAGGACTATCCGCTGCAGAGGGATGTAATTGACAGAAAAATGGTGCACACGGCAGAGAAAGAGAAGATAGCGGAAAAAGCTGTGGCAATGATAAAGGAACATGAAACAGTTTTCCTTGATATTTCGACTACAAATATTAAGCTCGCGCAGCTCATTGCGGCACAGTCAAGAAGGCTGATCGTCGTGAGTAATATGATCGATATACTCCAGATC
>JAAZDA010000180.1 GCA_012512995.1 Clostridiales bacterium
CCTTTATCGGACCGCTCATAAAGAGTGTCTTGCTCTTATAAATAAAAGGCAGGTTGATACAATTCCACAGGAAAAGATCGACTTCATGAGCCGGATCCTTCCTGTCCACGTGTCTCAGTTCATAGAGATGTCTGCGATACTCGTTGGCTCCGTCATCCTCTTCCGTCATGCACAGCTCATCAAGCAGCTGTTTTCTTTTGCCGGGATCTATCTCTCTGTAATACATGTTAAGTTTTGCGCTTTGCTCGTACATTCATTATCTCCATACTGAGTTTTCATGTTCACGTGAATACTATGATCAGCGTTCGCCTATTCTTGCTCCGGGTCTCTTCTCATAAAGGAATCTTTCGTCTATATCAACACCGAATGTCTTGCCAAGCTGGCGGATCTGGTCAGGTTCTATAGTCTGACGTTTATAAACATTTATAGACATTACCTTCACAAGTACTTCCGCAGCCTTTTCAACTGTGTGCATAAGGCCGAAGGTCTCATCAAAATCGTAACCTGCTGCAAAAGCACCGTGATGTGCCCAGATTACTATCTTCTGTTTCTTCATCAATTCTGAAGTCTTTACACCGATCTCTCTGCCGCCGCATACCATCCACGGCACTACACCGATTCCTTCAGGAAAATCTATAGGGCATTCCGTCGCCATCTCCCATATCTCTCTGGTAAAGATCTCACTGTCAAGAGGAAGAACATATGTCAGAGCAATTATATTTGTCGGGTGGCAGTGGTAGACCACTCTGAATCTGGCATCCCTGTTCTTGAGGACTTCCAGGTTCATGAGGTGAGTAGGCAGCTCTGAAGTCGGGCGTCCGCCTTTTGTAAGTCCCCATACTATGCGATACTTCGTTCCTGTCTCATCGACTTCAAGAATGCAAACGTTTGCAGCCGGATCAAGTTCGATGTTCCTCATGAACTTGCCCGAACCAGTAACCATAAAGAACTCACATGCAAGATTTTTCACAGTTGTGCCAATATCCTGCCACTCGCCGTCCTGAACACTTCCATTTATATTTCCAAAATCATTCCTTACTTCATCTACTTCTTCCGGTTTAATTCTGTAGCTGGCATTGCCACCGTTTCTTTCGTGCCATCCCTGATAAAATCCGTCCACACACATACGGAAAAAACCTTTTGCAAATTCCGCATCAATTACTTTCATGATCCGCGTTTCCTCCTTGTCTGTTGTGCAATTCGTAAATATTGCATACTTACGCTGAGGTTCCAAATATTTCTTTTGACCCTGATATCATCATAGTCCCAAATTGCACTGAAAGAAAGTCAGATTTCGCCGGTATTTATCAAATCTCAAGGTCAATAATTGTCCTGTTATTTCAGGTCAAACCTGGCAATGCCAAGAAGTCCCGGACCCGTATTTATTGCCATAGTAGGTACTATCTGCTTCTCCATTATTATCTTTGCCCCCGGGAAGAGTTCCAGGATCAGTCCTTTGGCCCGTTCTGCATATTCAGCTCCTTTGCCGTTCATTATCATTATCCAGGAATGTGTTAAGTCTGTCCCTGCAGGGATTACCGTCGAAACAAGTTTTTCCACAGCTTTGGCACTCCCGCGGAGTTTTGCCACGGTGTAATACACTCCTTCTTTATTGCATGCGATTATCGGTCTCAGATTAAGAAGTTTTCCTACGATTGCCACTGACGGCGTGATTCGTCCGCCCTTCTTCAGATACTCGAGTGTATCCATATAAAATGCCAGATGAACATCGTATTTCTTTCTCTCAAGACCTTCTGTCACTTCTTCAAAGCTCTTGCCGTCGTTCAGTTCACTTGCGGCCCAGATCGCAAAAACGCCACTGCCTATTGAGATGTTCTTCGAGTCGAACGAATACGTCTTTGCAGTCGGATTCTCCTCGCTGTATTCAATAAGTGCCGAGCGCACCGCATTAAATGTGCTGCTCATGGCGCTTGAGATCGTGATTCCTATGAAATTCTCGTACCCGTCTGTCCTTGCCTTCTCGACAACATCAAGTACTTCCTGCATGTTCAGTGCGCTTGTTTTGGGGATCTCCTCTTTGAAATGATTATAGACATAATGAGGATCAAGTTTCTCCAGTTCAAGATCAGTAAACGAGCGCTCACTGTAATTTATTATGAGCGGAACAACACGTATATCATATTTTTTAACAAGATCACTGCTGATATCACTTCCTGAATCGCAGATTACGCAGGTCTTTGAATTATTCATGCTTGCCTCCATGACAGCGTGTTGTTATTTACTGTCAAAAGCGATGTAGTTTTGAAAACTACATCGCTTTTAAGTATAGCCTACCAGCATTTTGTTAGCAATATATTAACTGATCCTTTATCAAACTTTTATAATCCTTCTGTGTAACAGAAGCTCTCACCCTTCCTGTTTTACAGGAATGGTTGAGATCAGGCCGTCGGACCCTTTTTCTATCTCGACTGTCTGCCCCTCCTGTACTTTACCGGCAAGAATGAGTTTTGCCGCCATGGTCTCGACATTCTTCTGAATATATCTGCGCAGAGGACGTGCACCATATGACGGATCATAGGCTTCATCTGCTATGAACTTCTTCGCATCGTCGCTGACCGTCACAGTCAACTGTTTATCTGCAAGCCTCTTATTAAGATCCGTGATTATCAGGTCAATTATGCTGCTTATATTAGACTTGCTGAGCGGCTTGAAGAGTATTATCTCATCAAGACGGTTAAGGAACTCAGGGCGGAAATGCGAATGAAGCTGCTCTTCAACTGCCTCGCGGCATGCATCTGAAATCTCATAGTCCTTATCCTCGATCTGTTTGTCTGATGCTATTGCTTTGCCATTCACATCCAGAACATCCGCACCGGCGTCTTCCTGTTTCTCAAGGTCAGCAAGTATGTCCTGTGCCCCGAGGTTCGACGTCATGATTATTATCGTGTTCTTGAAATCGACCGTGCGTCCCTGTGAATCCGTTATTCTTCCGTCATCGAGGACCTGCAGCAGAATATTAAACACATCCGGATGCGCCTTTTCCACCTCGTCAAACAAAACCACCGAATAGGGCTTCCGGCGCACGGCCTCGGTGAGCTGGCCGCCCTCCTCATAGCCCACATA
>JAAZDA010000181.1 GCA_012512995.1 Clostridiales bacterium
ATCTCGTCTTCCGCTCCAATTTTTACCAATATGCGGATGTAGTTCAATGGTTGAACCTCAGCCTTCCAAGCTGATGGCGTGAGTTCGATTCTCATCATCCGCTCCAATTTCAATAAGTCGTCACGGCTATGCCGAGTGACTTGAGATAAAAGATGGGCTCATAGCTCAGTTGGATAGAGCAACGGCCTTCTAAGCCGTGTGTCGGGGGTTCGAATCCCTTCTGGCACATTTTTCATCTTTAGAAATATTTGATTATGGTGGGTATGGCGCAGTCGGTTAGCGCGCCAGATTGTGGATCTGGAGATCCTCGGTTCGAGTCCGAGTACCCCCCCTTCCTTATCCAGATAAATCCTGATGCCATTTCTGACAGGTCATTGGGCTATCGCCAAGCGGTAAGGCACAGGACTTTGACTCCTGGATTCACGAGTTCGAATCTCGTTAGCCCAGTTTGCGGGACATTAGCTCAGTCGGTAGAGCACTTGACTTTTAATCAAGTTGTCGCGGGTTCGATTCCCGCATGTCTCACTAAATTCTTCAGACCGCCAGATCCGGTAACGATCCGGCGGTTTTTGTTTTTTAGAACATCTCTCATACTCTCACGCGGTCATGGCGGAATTGGTAGACGCGCTGGATTTAGGTTCCAGTGGGAGACCATGCAGGTTCGAGTCCTGTTGACCGCAGTTCATTAATTGCCTCACTTCAAATAAACTGTCCATTGAACCCCTGGCATGCGAAATGCTAGAATTCTCCAAGTGTTAGTAATGTGACAAAGGACAGTCGCATAAGCAAATAACGCTCAGTATTGGAGGAAAAAGCAATGGCAAGTATCGCACATGCAGCCGAAAGAAAAACTCTTGAAGTAGTTCTCGACGCAGCACTCAAAAATCTCAATGGTAAGGATCGCGACAAGAACATGCTCAAACTTGTAAACCTTGTCGCTAAATACAACGGAAGCACATGGCGTCCGGAAGCTTATGAAAATCTGCGAGGTGTCTTTGAAAACCCCAACAGTAAATATCATGAATATGCAAACTACATTCTCGACAACACCGACCCCAAGCTTCTCAAGATGGCACTTCTGAACCTTGGTTTTGAAGCCGGTTTCTGCGGATTCAAGGAAGTTGCAAAGAATTCAGAGAAATACGGTGTAAGCATTCCCTGGGTAATCCTTATGGATCCCACATCAGCCTGCAACCTTCACTGCACAGGATGCTGGGCCGCTGAATATGGTCACACCAAAGCCCTCTCCTATGAACAGCTCGACAGCGTTATTACTCAGGGTGAAGCTCTTGGTATCCACGCATGGGTAATGACTGGCGGCGAGCCAACTACTCGTAAGGCAGATATTTTCAAGCTTGCTGAGAAACATAATACATCCGCTTTCATGCTCTTCACTAATGGCACACTGATTGATGATCAGTTCGCTGAGGATATGCTCCGCGTAGGCAACGTTGTTCCTTCTATCTCCGTTGAAGGTTTTGCAGATGCAAATGACGGTCGCCGCGGCAACGGATGTTTTGACAAAGTAATGCATGCATTCGATGTGCTGAAGGCTCACAAGTGTCTGTATGGCACTTCTATCTGCTACACAAGTGCAAACTATAAGACCGTCACAAGCGACGAGTTCATAAAGATGCTGATCGGCAAGGGTGTAACATTCAGCTGGTACTTCCACTATATGCCGGTAGGAAATGCCGCATCTCCTGATCTGCTCCTCAATCCCGAGCAGCGTGAGTATATGTATCACCGCATTCGTGAGATCCGCGGCTATGACACAGGTCTTCCGTTCTTCTGCATCGACTTCCAGAATGATGGCGAATTCGTCCACGGATGCATTGCCGGAGGCAAGTACTATTGCCACATCAACCCGAACGGTGATGTAGAACCCTGCGTATTCATTCATTACAGCCAGGCTAACATCAAGGACAAGAGCCTTATCGAGTGTCTGCAGCAGCCTCTGTTCAAAGCATACCAGGCCGGACAGCCATTCAATGATAATCTTCTGCAGCCCTGCCCGATGCTTGAGAATCCTGAGAAACTGCGCGGTATCATTGAAGAGACACACGCTCCTTCGACCGACATGGAATCTCCTGAAACTGTTGAGCACCTTACAGGCAAGTGCGATGCTTATGCAAAAGCATGGGCTCCCACAGCCAAGAAGCTCTGGGATGAAGGTCACATCAGGATCGACTGATAAATACATAATAAATCCCCGGCTGTTTCAACTGAGAAACTGCCGGGGATCTTTTTATGCTTAAATCAGTTCTGCGAAATATCTCTTATTGTTTTGCCCGGATACACCGAGCCCTCTACTATTATCTGTTTCACCAGCGTAGTCTTGGGATGCTCTATCTGATCTATAAGCTCTGTCGCTGCCATGTTGCCCATCTTCTCAGTATCCTGACGGATCGTCGTGAGCTGAGGCTCAATATGACGGGCAATCCTTATTCCATCATATCCGGCTATTGAAATATCATCAGGGATTGAAAGTCCTCTGTTATTAATAGCGTTTATGCCACCGAATGCTGAGAAATCATCGGGATACAGGATGCATGTCGGCGGGTTTGAAAGATCAAGGAGTTCATCCGTCTTCTTCTGTGTCTCATCAGTACTTCTGTAAGGCGCTTCTTTCACATACTCATCAGGGATCACCAGACCGAGCTCATCGGCAGTTTTGAAAAAGCTTGATACACGGCTGTGCGTAACAGCTGATTCCGCGCCGTGAATATAAGCTATCTTGCGGTGTCCCTTGTTGTACGCATACTGCAGCAGGTCACGCATACCCGTCACGTTATCTGAAAGCACTGCCGTGCGGTTATTGAACATGTGATCGATCGTGACTACAGGTATATCGCTTCGAACAAGCTCTATTACTTCAGGATCATAGAAGTTCACGCAGGCTATGCAGACACCGTCAAAACCTCTGTACCGTGTATGTGCAAGATAGCTCATACGGTTTGGTCTTGTCTTATTGCTGTTTATGAAAGTGATATCGTATCCTTTTGCCTCTGCCGCCCTCTTAAAACTATCAAGTATATTAGAGAAAAAGTCATGTGTCAGACCGCTCATTGCATCATCAACAAAGAGCATTCCGATACTGTAAGTACGGTTAGTCTTGAGTGCCTTGGCAGCAGAATTAGGATAATAGCCAAGACTTGCCGACACCTTCTTAATATATTCTTTTGTCTCTACACTGATATCATTGTGATTATTCAGTGCCTTACTTACTGTCGCGATCGAAACACCGCAGGCAGCTGAAATATCCTTTAGTGATACCATTGCTTCCTCCATGTACCCTTAAATTGCGAATATGCCCATTCGCTTAATCGTTTTCGTCTTCTAGAATATACCAAATTCTCCGTAATTGCAAGTAAGACGCACACTCATCACGTGTTTTTGAACAAACTACACAACTAAAAGCGCTTATTGCTGTGCAATTTGCTTCATATGTATGTGCTTGTTTATCATGAATTTGTAAAGTAACAAAAGAACAGTGTTGCTTTTTAGAAATCCTCATGTGTATAATTGTTGATAGGTTAAGCTGTTTCATAGCTTAAACGTTTTCACTGGTCAACCGGAAGTGCCGCCGGGGCAGGCAGCAGGTGCGGATGGATCACATCTATGCAAAGGAGATATCTGGTATGAAATTCGGTTTTTTCGACGACGAGAATCAGGAGTACGTTATCACAACACCAAGAACACCTTTGCCGTGGATCAACTACCTCGGCAACAAGGACTTCTTCAGTCTGATCTCAAATACGATGGGAGGGTATTCATTCTATAAAGATGCAAAGCTTCTCCGCATCACCCGCTATCGCTATAATAACGTACCTTACGACAATAATGGCAAATATTTCTACATTCAGGACGGCAATACAATCTGGAACCCGGCATGGCAGCCCACGCGCACAGAGCTCGACTCATACGAATGCAGACACGGTCTGGGTTACAGCAGGTTCACCGGATCCAGGAACGGAATTAAGTCTTCCGTTCTCAGCTTTGTCCCGCTGAACGATACATGCCAGATCGATCATGTTAAGATCAGCAACGAAACTGATTCCGTCAAAACTATCAAACTCTATTCATACGTTGAGTGGTGCCTCTGGAATGCATCAGATGACTGTGAGAACTTCCAGCGCAATCTCTCTACCGGAGAAGTCGAGATAGAAGGATCCACAATTTATCACAAGACTGAATACCGCGAACGCCGCAATCATTATGCTGTCCGTTCCGTAAATACAAAGATAGACGGATATGATACGATCCGTTCCGAATTTATTGGAATGTACAATGGTGCTGACGCGCCTCAGGCCATACTTGACGGCGGTTGCAAAGGTTCTGTTGCGAGCGGCTGGTCACCTGTCGCAGCTCAGCAGATAAACATCACTCTTAATCCCGGCGAAACAAAATCATTTGTTTTCGTTCTCGGTTATATCGAGAATCCAGAGAACGAGAAATGGGAAAGTGGAACGTCTCCGCGTGAGTGCATAATAAACAAGGATCGCGCTCATGCCATGCTGGACAGATACAAAACTGACGCACAGGCAGAGGCTGCTTTCAATGAGCTTCACGCATACTGGAAGAATCTTCTCACAAGATTCAGTCTCACATCAGGCAATGATAAAGTCAATCGCATGGTTAACATCTGGAACCAGTATCAGTGCATGATCACGTTCAACATGAGCCGTTCCGCTTCATATTACGAATCCGGTATCGGCCGCGGCATGGGCTTCCGTGACTCATGTCAGGATCTTCTCGGCTTCGTTCATCTGATTCCCGAGAGAGCAAGAGAAAGGATCATAGATATTGCTTCAACGCAGTTTCAGGATGGCTCTGCTTATCATCAATACCAGCCTCTCACAAAGAAGGGCAATGCAGGCATTGGTTCCGGCTTCAATGACGACCCGCTCTGGCTCATTGCAGCTGTGTCCGCTTATACGCGTGAGACAGGCGATTATTCTATCCTGAATGAATCTGTCCCCTATGATTCAGATGCTTCCACCGCAACATCGCTCATGGAGCACCTGAGAAGATCTCTGAATTACACGATCAATCACAAAGGTCCCCACGGTCTTCCGCTCATCGGCCGCGCTGACTGGAACGACTGCCTGAATCTCAACTGCTTCTCAAAGCACCCCGGCGAATCATTCCAGACCTTCGGTCCAAGTGAAGGTCCTGTTGCTGAATCTGTTTTCATCGGCGGAATGTTCGTCAAGTATTCAGAAGAATATGCCGAGCTCTGCGATATCACAGGTGATAATACCGAGGCTTCAAGAGCCCGTGAAGAGCACGACAGAATGTATGATGCTGTCTGTACCGCCGGCTGGGATGGCGGCTGGTTCGTAAGAGCTTATGATGCAAACGGCAACAAGGTCGGTTCCAACGAATGTGAGGACGGCAAGATATTCATTGAGCCTCAGGGCTTCTGTATCCTTGCAGGATGCGGAGTAAAGGAAGGTCTTGCGGATAAGGCTCTCGATTCTGTAAAAGAGCTGCTGGACACCAAATACGGCATCTGCATACTTTGGCCCGCATACAAAACGTATCATCTCGAGCTCGGTGAGATCAGTTCTTACCCGCCCGGATATAAAGAAAACGGCGGCATCTTCTGTCACAATAATCCGTGGGTATCAATCGCGGAAACAGTCTGCGGTCACGGAGACCGCGCATTTGAGATCTATCAGAAGACCTGCCCGGCATACACTGAAGATATTTCAGAAATACACCGCACCGAGCCTTATGTATACTGTCAGATGGTCGCCGGCAAAGAAGCCAAATACTTTGGAGAAGGCAAGAACAGCTGGCTGACAGGTACTGCTGCCTGGACATTTACTGATATTTCGCAGTATATCCTCGGCGTATATCCCACACACAAGGGGCTCCAGGTAGATCCCTGCATCCCGCACGACTTCGGCGATTTCCATATTGAAAGAACTTATCGCGGTGCTGTATACCATATTGATGTGACAAATCCCGACAAGGTAGAAAAGGGCGTTAAATCAATGACTGTTGACGGTAAAACTATTGACGGCTGTGTGATTCCCTATGATGCCGGCAAGAACGAAGTCAACGTTAAGATAGTCATGGGATAAATCCGGTAAAACAAATAATATTTAGCTATTGTCCTTAACTATATCGATGTCGTATAATTAAGAACAGCGACAATGGTGTCAGCCATAGCC
>JAAZDA010000182.1 GCA_012512995.1 Clostridiales bacterium
GAATATACACCTGCAGGAGAAATGTTCGACATTGGAAATGCAACTGATACTGCGATCATGAATTACGCCCGTGGCACAGATCCGCTCAAGTGCGGCTGCACTGGTGAAAACGAGAACGGAAACGGATCACTGATGCGCATCATGCCGTTTGCTCTGCTGTTGACCAGAAAAGGTCATGTCGCTACTGATGCCGACAGGACTATGCTCCACAATGCTTCGGCGCTCACCCATGCCCACGCGCGCAGCAAACTTGCATGTGAGATATACGGACTTATAGTAAGGAACCTCGTGACGCATGCGCCGAAGAAGGATCATGCAAAACATGTGCAGGACGCGATCAATGATGTGCTCCTGTATTATCGCGAGGGTGTTTCTGATATAGATGCGGATGAGAAAGCGGCAATGGATCAGCATCGAGCGGACATGCCTGATTATGATGCCATACGCGGCGAACTTGGCGTCTATGACAGACTTCGGAATATAGAGGTGTTCACTTCTCTTCCGGCAAGCGAGATACACAGCACCGGATATGTGGTTGATACACTTGAAGCGGCTATATGGTGTTTCCTTACGACAGATTCATATAAAGACTGTGTTCTCAGGGCAGTTGATCTTGGCGGTGATACGGACACGATAGCCTGCGTGGCAGGGGGACTTTCCGGGATCGCTTACGGGTATGATTCAATACCGGAGGAATGGAAGAACACAATTGTGAAGAAGGAATGGATACTGGAGCTGTCAGACGCGTTCCAGACAAGGTACCTTTCTTGACAACGGAAATAGTGCGGCTTTATACTTTGCAGACAAAGCAGTATCAATAAAACAAACGCAAAACACATGTTTTGACGAGAAAGAAACATGAAGGAGACGCTATATGTATAAGAAAGCCAATACAGATCTGAATTTTGTACAGAGAGAAGAGGAGACCGCAGGGTTCTGGAAAGATAACAGAATATTTGAGAAGAGCGTAGATGAGAATGAGGGCAATCCGGTCTATATGTTCTATGACGGGCCGCCTACAGCAAACGGTAAGCCGCACATCGGGCATGTCGAGACACGTGTAATTAAGGACATGATCCCCCGTTATCATACAATGAAGGGCGAACAGGTCCCGAGGAAAGCAGGATGGGACACTCACGGACTGCCGGTCGAGCTGGAAGTCGAGAAGGAAATAGGTATTGAGGGCAAGGATCAGATAGAAGAATACGGGCTGGAGCCTTTCGTTGCAAAGTGTAAGGAATCCGTCTGGAAGTATAAGGGAATGTGGGAACAGTTCTCACGCAAGGTCGGCTTCTGGGCTGACATGGAGCACCCTTATGTAACATATTACGATGACTATATCGAATCTGAATGGTGGGCGTTGCAGCAGATCTGGAATAAAGGACTGCTTTACAAGGGCTTTAAAGTCGTACCATATTGTCCTTCATGCGGGACTCCACTTTCTTCCCACGAGGTAGCTCAGGGATACAAAACAATCAAAGACCGCACCGCGATCGTGCGCTTCAAGGTAAAGGGCGAGGACGCGTATTTTCTCGCATGGACGACAACGCCGTGGACGCTGCCTTCCAATATAGCGCTCTGCGTCAACCCGGATGAGGAATACGCGAAAGTAAAGTGCGTGGATGGCTATACATATTATATGGCGACTGCACTTCTTGACACGGTACTGGGACCTCTCTCAAAGGACGGAGAGAAGGCATATGAGATCCTTGAGACATACAAAGGCAAGGATCTTGAGTACAGAGAATACGAACCACTTTACCAGTGTGCGGCTGATGCTGTGGCAAAACAACATAAGAAGGGCTTCATAGTTTACTGCGACAATTACGTCACCATGACGGATGGCACAGGCGTAGTCCATATGGCCCCTGCTTTCGGTGAAGATGACGCGCGTGTCGCAAGGCGTTATGACGCGGCCTTTGTACAGATGGTGGACAGCCACGGCAGAATGAAGCCTGAGACAGGCAAATTTGCAGGCATGCGCTGTAAACCCACGCAGCATGAGATGGATGAGGGAGCGGTCAGCTGTGATCCTGCGGTACTCAAGGACCTCGATGAGAGAGGAATCCTTTTTGCGGCTCCCAAGGTGGAACATGATTATCCGCACTGCTGGAGATGTGATACCCCGCTCATCTACTACGCTCGTGAGTCCTGGTTCATAAAGATGACGGACGTAAAGGATGATCTTGTCCGCAACAATAAAGAGATAAACTGGGTCCCTCCGACAATGGGCGAGGGACGTTTCGGAAACTGGCTTGAGAACATCCAGGACTGGGCTATTTCACGTGACCGTTTCTGGGGAACTCCGCTCCCTGTATGGGAATGCCCTGACTGCGGTAAGCAGATCTGCGTAGGTTCCAAGAAGGAACTTGCGGAGCTTTCAGGAGATCCTGCTGCAGAGACGACAGAACTTCACAGACCATTTGTAGACAGATTCACGATCAAGTGCCCGGAGTGCGGCGGACAGATGAAGAGAGTGCCGGAAGTCATTGACTGCTGGTTTGATTCGGGTGCCTGCCCTTACGCAGAGCTCCACTATCCATTTGAAAATAAGGAACTTTTCGAGAAGCAGTTCCCGGCATCGTTCATTTCTGAGGCCGTTGATCAGACGAGAGGCTGGTTCTATTCGCTCCACGCGGAGGCAACGCTCCTCTTTAACAGACCTGCATTCAAGAACGTGGTCGTAATGGGTCTTGTCCTTGACGAAAACGGGAACAAGATGTCAAAGTCCAAGGGAAATGCAGTTGATCCCATGGATGCGCTCAATACATACGGCGCAGACGCGATCCGCTGGTATTTCTATACAGCGAGTGCTCCGTGGCTTCCCAAGAAGTTCTCAACGAAAGCCGTAAAGGAAGGACAGAGTAAGTTCCTGGGAACACTTTGGAACACCTATGCATTCTATACACTGTATGCGGAGATAGATCAGTTCGATCCCACGAAGCATACACTTGACTATGCCGGTCTAACCGTCATGGATAAGTGGCTGATCTCAAAGATGAACACAATGATCCGTGAGACAGATAATGATCTTGCACAGTACAGGATCCCTGAAGCCGCAGCGGTGCTTGAGGACTTTGTCGATGATATGTCGAACTGGTATGTAAGACGCGGAAGAGCGAGATTCTGGGCGAAGGGCATGGAGCAGGACAAGATAAATGCTTACATGACTCTTTACACGGCCCTCAGGAATGTCTGCCTCTGTGCAGCTCCTATGATCCCGTTCATGGCAGAAGAGATTTATCAGAACATAGTCCGCAGTGTTGACAGCAGCGCTCCGGAGAGCATTCATCTGTGCCGTTATCCTGTGGCAGATGAGAGCCTTATCGACAAGGATCTCGAGAAGAACATGGAAGAAGTCCTTAAGATCGTTGTACTCGGACGCGCATGCCGCAATGTCTCAAATATCAAAACAAGACAGCCCATAGCAGGCATGTATGTGAAGGCACCCTTCGCACTTGAAGATTTCTATAAAGAGATCATAGAGGATGAGCTTAATGTAAAGGCAGTGACATTCACCGACGACGTCAGGAGCTATACCACATATACATTCAAGCCGCAGCTCAAGACGGTCGGACCAAAGTATGGCAAACATCTCGGAGCGATAAAGAATTATCTCTCTTCACTTGATGGAAATGCCGCGATGGATGAACTTAATAATAACGGAATGTTGAAGCTCGAAGACGGCGGCACCGGTATTGAACTCACCAAAGATGATCTTCTCATTGATATGACTCAGCAGGAAGGTTATGTGACACAGGAAGACGGTGATATCACAGTCGTCCTTGACACTAACCTGACACCTGAACTCATAGAAGAAGGTTATGTTCTTGAACTCATAAGTAAGATACAGACGATGCGCAAGGACTCAGGTTTTGAGGTCATGGACCGCATACACGTCGCGCTGTCAGGAAATGATAAACTGTATGACATCGCTGCCAGGAATGCGGCATCGATCACAGGTAAAGTCCTGGCTGATGAAATTGGCAGAAATGAATCACTTGCCAATGAGAAAGACTGGGATATAAACGGAGAAAACGTAAAGATTGGAGTAGAAAAGCTCGGATGACAGGAAAACGCAAATCCACAAAGAGTACCGGCATGGAGGAAAGCATGACGTTGATGAAAAGAGAGCAGTTTACTTTTGATAAAGATCTTTTCAAGAGAAGCGTGGAGTATAACATACGTACCATGTATCGCCAGGAAATCAGCACGGCGACAAAACAGCAGATATTTCAGGCGTCCGCGCAGGCATTAAGGGATCAGATCATAGATTGCTGGATGCGTACACAAAAGGCTTTTGAGGATCAGAACCCCAAGCAACTCGTATACCTGTCAATGGAGTTCCTGATGGGGCGCGCTTTTGGTAATGATGCCATAAACCTTCAGGCTTATGAGCCTATGGCGGAAGCACTTAAAGCACTTGGATTTGATATATATGCGATCGAGGATGAAGAGCCGGATGCGGCACTTGGCAACGGTGGTCTCGGAAGGCTTGCTGCTTGTTTTCTCGATTCTCTTGCAACACTTAACTACCCGGCATATGGCTGCGGGATACGCTATCACTACGGCATGTTCAAGCAGAAGATAGTTGATGGATATCAGGTAGAAGCACCTGATAACTGGCTCAAGAACGGAAATCCTCTCGAGATAAAGAGACCTGAATACACACAGGAGGTCCATTTCGGAGGTTATGTTTTATCGTACACAATAGATGGCGGCCGGACCATGTTCAAACAGGAAGGCTACCAGAGTGTCCGTGCAGTTCCCTATGATATGCCTGTAATCGGATACGGCAATGGTTTTATCGATACACTGAGGATCTGGGACGCGGAACCTGTTGAGGTATTCAGGCTCGATTCCTTCGATAAGGGCGATTATAACAAGGCTGTCGAAGAGGAGAACCTGGCAAAACTCATAACAGAAGTCCTGTATCCCTGTGATGATCATTATCAGGGCAAGGAACTTCGCCTGAAGCAGCAGTACTTCTTTGTTTCTGCATCTGTTCAGCAGGCTGTCAAGAGATATCTGACGCAGAACAAAGATCTCAGGAAACTTCCTGATAAATTTGTTTTCCAGATGAATGACACGCACCCGACGCTCACAGTTCCTGAGCTCATGAGGATCCTGATGGATGATTATGCGCTGACATGGGAGGACGCATGGGACGTTGTCACGCATTGCTGTGCTTATACAAATCATACGATCATGGCAGAAGCTCTCGAAAAGTGGCCGATTGAACTGTTCAGCAAGCTGCTGCCGAGAATATACCAGATAATCGAGGAGATAAACCGTAGATTTATAATCGAGGTCCACAATAAGTATGACAACGCAGGAGTGGATGTTCAGGAGAAGATCAGAAAGATGGCGATCATCTATGACGGACAGGTGCGTATGGCCAATCTCGCTATAGTAGCCGGTTTTTCTGTAAACGGTGTCGCAAAACTTCACACTGAGATCCTCGAGAACAAGGAACTTCACGACTTCTATGAGATGTATCCCGACAAGTTCAGCAACAAGACAAACGGAATAACACAGAGACGTTTCCTTCTACATGGAAACCGGCTTCTTGCAGCCTGGGTCACCGATCATGTAGGTGATGACTGGATCACGGATCTTGGAAAGATCGCTGATCTAAAGATATATGCTGATGATCCGAAGGCTCAGAAAGAGTTCATGCAGATCAAATACAAGAACAAGCAGCGCCTTGCAAAATATATTTTGGATCACAACGGAATCGAGATCGACCCTCATTCGATATATGATGTTCAAGTCAAACGTCTCCACGAATACAAGAGACAGCTTCTCAATATCCTTCATGTGATGTATCTGTATAATCAGCTCAAGGCTGACCCGAACATGAAGATGAATAAGAGGACATTTATTTTCGGCGCCAAAGCGGCAGCAGGATACCGCAATGCAAAACTCACGATAAAGCTTATCAACTCCGTAGCAGATGTCATCAACAACGATCCTTCTATAGATGACAGGATAAAAGTCGTGTTCATCGAGGATTACAAGGTCTCAAACGGTGAGATCATTTTCTCGGCGGCTGATGTTTCTGAGCAGATATCAACAGCTTCCAAGGAGGCATCAGGAACCGGCAATATGAAGCTTATGCTGAACGGTGCTGTGACAATAGGAACGCTTGACGGGGCCAATGTCGAGATGCTCGAGGAAGTCGGCAAGGACAACATGTTCATCTTCGGACTTACGTCCGAGGAAGTCATAAACTATGAGAACAACGGCGGCTATGATCCGTATGAAATATTCAATTCAGATCAGAATGTGCGCCAGGTACTGATGCAGCTCGTAAATGGCACATATTCTCCTGATGATCCGGAACGTTTCAGACCGCTTTATGATTCTCTTCTCAAGAGCAAGGGAATGGACAGGGCTGACCGTTATTTCATACTTAAGGATTTTGAAGCATATGCTGCAGCACAGCGTGACATAGACGAGGCATATTCGGATCAGAAGCGCTGGGCAAGGATGGCACTCATGAACACGGCAAGCTCAGGAAAGTTTTCATCTGACCGTACAATAGAGGAATATGTGAGAGATATCTGGCACCTCGATAAGATGTATCTCGACAGACCGGAGCCGCGTGAGAAGACAACAAAAAAGGCATCAGCGATCCATTAACTGATTAGCAGAAATTATTCAAGGTCAGGATTAATCTGTCGGCGAGGACAGTTAAGCCTGACCTTGCGCGTAAAACATATGATATATTCATATATTGGAGGAAACAGATGGGAGCGATAGAACTAAAAGAAGGCGGAGCCTTCTATGTGAATAACGGGAAATGGGTAAGTGCCGGAGAAGGCTGTGCGGAGAATCTTGCAGCGGCCGGAATAACCGGAACTGATGCCACAAAGGAAACAGCGGCCACTAATACCATGGCGTATGGAATCCTCATGGATCATAATACATCGGACAGCAGGGAAGATCTGAGGATACGTTTCGATAAACTGACATCGCACGATATAACATATGTCGGAATCATACAGACCGCAAGAGCCTCAGGACTCACAAAATTTCCGATGCCGTATGTTTTGACGAACTGCCATAATTCATTGTGCGCAGTGGGCGGCACTATAAACGAAGATGATCACATGTTCGGACTCACAGCGGCTAAGAAATACGGCGGAGCATATGTCCCGCCTCACCAGGCCGTTATCCATGAATATGCAAGAGAGATGATGGCTGAGTGCGGCTCAATGATCCTCGGCTCAGATTCTCACACAAGATACGGAGCGCTCGGGACACTCGCTATGGGAGAGGGCGGACCGGAACTCGTCAAGCAGCTGCTTATGCAGACTTATGACATAAAGCGCCCACAGGTCATCGCAATATACATGACCGGAACACCGGTGCGCGGAGTAGGACCTCAGGATGTGGCCCTTGCGATAATCGGTGCGGTCTTTAAGAACGGTTTCGTCAAGAATAAGATCATGGAATTCGTGGGTCCCGGGATAGCCGGTCTATCTGC
>JAAZDA010000183.1 GCA_012512995.1 Clostridiales bacterium
ATGCTCTCAGGTCCGCATATCGCTCGGAGGAACACAGCGGGCTATACGGGATGTTCTCAAGATTCCAGAAGGTGACTCTTATTGTTGAAGATAAGTTCCTGATACTGTTCATAATTCTTATCATTACGATCGCTACGACAATCCTTTTTGAAAGAAGAAAATCAAAGGCTGAGAGAATGCAGTTACTCAGAGCACGCATTGTATTTGCAGCGCTTTCCGTGGTGACGGCGTATGCTCTGATCCTTACAGCTCTGACTGAATCGAGGGCTTACTTCGGCGCAGGCGTTTTTCTTATAATCGCGTGCCTTGAAGGAATAGTCACTGACATTGATGAGGAAAAGACACTGGAGACTGCGACAGGCGTCCATGATACTGCAGGTATAGGAGTGAGGCTCATAAGCTATTCAGTGCTTGCAGCGGCATCGCTGTATTTCGTGTTCATGTATATGGATAACGGTGCTAATATGATGAGACTGTACCGCGGGTCACAGGAAAGAGAGAATTACATACTCGAACAAAAAGCTGCCGGAAATAACGAAATAACAGTTGGACAACTGCACCGGGACTTTGATACGGAGTATTCAAACGCATACGATTCCGATCTCAAAGAGGATCCGGGATATTGGACGAACGTAGGAGCTGAGAAGTACTACGGAGTGAGCAGTATAACTGCAGTGCCATATGATGACTGGGCTGTGATGGTCGGTCTTGAGACAGAAGAAGAGGCAGAGCAGAACAGGCAGGTATATGCCGAAGAGGATGAACAAAGCAAGCTTACAGGAGATTAACAGTAAAGACCCATCGAACATCATCACACAAAAAAGGCATATCCTGCAAAAAACAGGTTATGCCTTTTTGTTGTTCGTAATTGAGTATCTTTACAAAGACTTATTAAGCCTCTGAGATAGCTCCTACTGGACACTGTGCTTCACATGCGCCACAGTCAATGCATGTGTCTGCATTGATTTCATAATGAGAGTCACCCTGAGCGATAGCGCTTACAGGGCACTGAGATGCGCAGCTTCCGCAGCTGATGCAAGCATCACTTATTTTGCGTGCCATAATAGTTTTCCTCCTTGATTGATTTTGATTAGCTATTATTACATGGATCCCGGCTGACATTCAGCCGGGATTCAGTGTAAACGTGAGTATATCAGTTATTGTAGAGATCTACAAGCTTCTCGAGGTATGCATAACGAGCTTCCGCATGTTTTGCAGCTTCGTCGAAGAGACGTTTTGCCTTCTCTGGATTCTTGAGCTGAAGGCTTGTGTAACGAGCTTCTCTTGCAAGGAAGTCTGTGTAAGGAGCTGTTGCAGGCTTGCTGTCGAGAGAGAACTTCTTGTCAGCTGAAGGATTGAAGCGGAACAGATTCCAATATCCTGTATCAACTGCAGCCTTCTCTTCTTCCATTACCTTGCTCATGCCGCCCTTGACTTTAATGTGGTGGTTGATGCACGGTGCATAACCGATGATGAGTGACGGTCCCGGATATGCTTCTGCTTCGGCGATGGCTTTGACTGCCTGAGCCGGATCAGCACCGATCGCGATTTGAGCTACATATACGTAACCATAGCTCATAGCGATTCCTGCGAGATCCTTCTGAGGTGTTTCTTTGCCGCCTGCAGCGAACTGAGCTACAGCGCCTTCAGGAGTTGCCTTTGATGACTGCCCGCCTGTATTTGAATAAACTTCTGTATTGAATACCATTACGTTGATATCTTTCTTCGAAGCCAGAACGTGATCGAGGCCGCCGAATCCGATATCAAATGCCCAGCCATCACCACCGAAGATCCACTGTGACTTCTTAGCGAGGAAGTCCTTGTTGGCCTTGAGCTGAGCAGCTTCAGCTGAATTATCACCTTCTATTGAAGCAAGGAGCTTCTTTGAAGCATCGCCATTCATGGCGCCGTTCCCGAATGTGTCGAGGTATTCCTGAGCTGATGCGTTGCCGCCCTCAGCGAGGACCTTTGCTTTGTTAGCCATACGATCACGGATGGCGTTCTGTGCAAGGAGCATACCGAAACCAAACTCAGCAGCATCCTCGAACAGTGAATTGGACCATGCAGGTCCTTTTCCTTCGCTGTTTACAGTGTAAGGAGTAGAAGGTGAGCTGTTGCCCCAGATAGATGAGCAGCCAGTTGCGTTAGCAATGTACATTCTGTCTCCGAACAGCTGTGTGATAAGTTTTGCATAAGGTGTCTCGCCGCATCCTGCGCAAGCGCCGGAGAACTCAAGCAGAGGCTTCTTAAGCTGTGAGCCGATAGGTGATGTGACCTTGAACTTGTCGATCATGTCCTGCTTCTCAGAAACATTCTCTACAGCGTAGTCGAAATACTTCTGCTCACCCTGATTAGCTTCGAAATCGCAGAGCGTAAGTGCGCCGACAGGGCAGACATTTGCGCGGCTGCCGCAGCCTGTGCAGTCAAGAGCTGCTACAGAAATAGCATATTTGTAAGGAGCATACTGTTTCTGATCCTTCATTGCCATTCCCTCAGGAGCCTTGGAAGCTTCTTCTTCATTCATAAGGAACGGACGGATAGCAGCATGAGGGCAGACCATCGAGCACTTTGTGCATCCTACGCACTTAGCTGAATCCCATACAGGAACAGATACTGCGATACCACGTTTCTCATATGCAGCTGAACCTGAAGGTGTGGAACCATCAACATAAGGAAGAACATCAGATACCTTGAGGGTATTGCCTTCCTGAGAGTTGACCTTGGCCTGAATATTATTTACAAAATCAACGACATCTCCGCGACCGCTTTCTGCGTGACCGACTTTGAGCCCTTCATCTGCGCATGTTCCCCATGATTCCGGAACATCGACTTTGACAAGGCTCTTGTCTGCAGCACCGGCATCAATAGCGGCACAGTTCTTGTCTACGACATCCTGACCCTTTGAGCCATATGTCTTTGCAGCTGCTTTCTTCATCAGATCGACAGCGGTATCAGAATCGATGATCTTAGCCAGCTTGAAGAATGCTGACTGAAGGATGGTGTTGATACGTGTGGGACCCATACCTGTTTCTATACCGAGCTTAACGCCGTCGATTATGTAGAAGTTGATCTTGTGGTCGTGAATGTACTTCTTGACCTGTCCGGGAAGTTCTTTGTCGAGTTCATCGACTGTCCATGGGCAGTTGAGAAGGAATGTACCACCGTCTACAACTTCCTGTACCATGTTGAAGTTGTGGATGTATGAAGCTTTGTGGCAGGCAACAAAGTTCGCCTGATGGATAAGATAGGTGGACTTTATCGGTTTCTTGCCGAAACGAAGATGTGACATTGTGACGCCGCCGGACTTCTTTGAATCATAATCGAAGTATGCCTGAGCGTACATATCAGTGTTGTCGCCGATGATCTTGATGGAGTTCTTGTTAGCACCGACTGTACCGTCAGCGCCGAGACCCCAGAACTTGCAGCAGATCGTTCCTTCAGGAGTAGTGACTATCTCCTTGCCGGGCTTAAGAGAAAGATTTGTCACATCATCGGTAATACCGATCGTGAATCTCTTCTTATCAGCGTTGTCGAAAACAGCGATGATCTGTGCGGGTGTTGTATCCTTTGAACCTAAGCCGTAACGGCCGGAGAAGATCTCAACATCTTTGAAATTGCTGTCTCTGAGAGCTGCGATGACATCAAGAGCGAGAGGCTCGCCGAGTGATCCGGGTTCCTTTGTTCTGTCGAGAACAGAGATCTTTTTGACAGTAGCAGGAATGGCCTTGATGAGAGCGTCTGCGCAGAATGGTCTGTAGAGGCGGACCTTTACGAGGCCGACCTTGCGTCCCTGAGCCATGAGATAATCAATTGTCTCTTCAATGGTGTCATTGACTGAACCCATTGCGATAATGATTTCTTCTGCATCAGGTGCACCGTAGTAGTTGAAGAGCTTATAGTCTGTGCCAAGTTTTGCATTGACCTTGTCCATAGCCTTCTGGACAGTTTCAGGCATTGCATCATATGTTCCGTTGCAAGCTTCGCGTGTCTGGAAGAAGATATCAGGGTTCTGTGCTGAACCCATCTGACGGGGATGATTGGGATTCAGGGCTCCGTCACGGAACTCCTGGATCTTATCCATATCGATCATTTCTTTCAGATCTTCATAATCCCACATCTGGATCTTCTGAATCTCGTGAGAAGTACGGAAACCATCGAAGAAGTTGATGAAAGGAAGCCTGCCGTCGATTGAAGCTATGTAAGCTACAGGTGTCAGATCCATTACTTCCTGAACGGAAGATTCGCAGAGCATTGCAGCACCGGTCTGGCGGCATGCATATACGTCTGAATGATCACCGAAAATGTTGAGTGCATGGCTGCAGACAGCACGGGCTGAAACATCGAATACGCCGGGGAGTCTTTCACCTGCGATCTTGTAGATATCAGGGATCATAAGAAGAAGACCCTGCGAAGCTGTGAAGGTTGAGGTCATAGCGCCTGCTGCGAGTGAACCGTGAACTGCACCGGCTGCGCCGCTTTCGGCCTGCATCTCGGTGACCTTTACAGTCTCACCGTAAATGTTCTTTCTTCCCGCTGTTGCCCACTCATCAATGTGTTCAGGCATAACTGATGAAGGGGTAATGGGATAGATGGCAGCTACTTCTGTGTAGGCATACGCTACATGAGCGGCAGCTTCATTACCATCCATGGTTTTAAACTTTCTAGCCATTATATAATTTCCTCCTTATATTATTGATGCTGTACAAAAAGCTGTATACAGCAAATCAGACTTATCTACATAGTAGCATTGAGACTTTTAAAAAGCAATGTATTTATGGGTGTGCAAAGCACCTGAAAATACAGCAATCATGCGGCTTTGGACAATCCTGAAGCCTCCTTGCACTTTGCGTTTTGTCGGGTTATACTACGCATATCGCTAAATCAGAAACAGACAAAACAAATGGAAATGGAGAATAATATGAAAGATATAACAGCTGATATGACTATTGGAGAAGCACTCAACGTAAATCCCGATATAGTTCCAGTGCTCATGCAGATCGGAATGCACTGCATCGGATGCCCGGCATCTATGGGCGAGACGATCGAGGAGGCAGCTATGGTACACGGGATCGATGTGAACGAGCTTCTCGACCACATCAACATGGCCAACGACGAGAAGGAAGACAAGGACTGAAATCATTCACGGTAAAACTAAAGGCAGTGGATCATATTGATGATCTGCTGCCTTTTACGTTGATCATTAGTTCGTGTATTTGTATTACATAAGTTTTGCAAGCTCATCCAGTGCGTTTTCAGGGATAACAGTGATGCAATGCTCTTTGAGATTCTGCTCGCGGGCGTAGCTCATGAGCTCCGGAGCGCTGTATTCAGACAGGACTGCAAGAATATTCTGCGCCTTGCCGACAGCGTCTTCATCCGGGAAAACAAGTGAAAGGTAGTATTTGCCTGTGGAATCATTGCGGTAAAGAGCACAGTGAGCACCATCAGGCGCTTTCGCAATCACAGAGGAGTCTATCGCACGGCCAAGCGAATCAAAGACAAACAGACGGTGAAGTAACAGGTATTTTTTGAGCTTATCCAGTTCTTTGGCCGCTTCTTCATTTTCATATGGAGATGCAGATTCGTCTGTAATATCATTGCCGTCGCCGGATCCTCCACTCTGACGGATGGCTTCAAGAATGCGATCGAAAACTGATGATGATGAATCATCTCCGCCAGATTTCTGCTGTACTGCAGGCGAGAAGTTTGAAAATCTTGTGTCAAGTTCTTCGGGATCATCTACTTTTGTTACGACCAGCACAATGCTCCCTGCACTTATCGGTATGGCCTCTATCATAAGAGGCGTGTTGTCAGCTTTGAATCCGAACTGGGTGGACGCCTGCTGCATCAGGTCGCGAAACAGCAGTTTGGCTTTGTCTGTTCCGTAAGCCAGCTCCGATAATCTTATGTGGCGCTTCGCCAGGTCATCTTTGGTAAGAGTACAGCGAATCTGATTATTGTTTACAATTTCTATTTTCATAATGGCTTCCCCCTTTCTGGAAGTGTCTGTCTTAATTCATCCATTTATACACTTTTGGGCAAACGCGTCAATAGATGAGGCGATATTTAACAGAAGATTTATACTTTGGGGTGTTGCCGGATAAGTGCCGGCGGTGACCTGGTAATTTATTGGTAATAATTCTCACGTTGCCTCAGAAATAAACAAAAACAATCGGTTTCGTATTTTAGTCTCCCTTCCCTGTTGCGACTTAATGTTTTGCCTCATATAATCAGTACAGGCAATACGGAACAGGCACTGTATCAGGGGAGGAGGTGGCAGTTTCAGTACAGGAATTTTACAGCCTGTTTATCCGCTGCGTGTCGCAGCGATGAGTAATTATTCTATAGGAACAATCTAAGACGATCCATTGTCTCAAGGGAGCAGTATGCTCCGTCTGTATGTTTCCTGATTTATCTTAAAATCACAATACAAATCGGGCGATCCAGCCCGGATCTTCACAACAATCAGATTAGCAGTTTATGATACCGTTCCGCAGCCCGGGCGGACTTATGACCGCGGAAATGTCCCACGAAGAGCAGTTCCCTTATGGTCTCACTGATAGTCCGCATTCCTCTTCTGCCCTGAATATCCGTCCCGTATAATACCCGCCGGATCTCACGGTCTTTATCATTTCAATAATGACAAATCTATATTCATTTCTACAGAGTGTATCTATCACAACAGCCGGTATGACTGATTCAGAAGGCCCCGCCTTATTGTGCTGCCGGCAGATAGATACACTCTTTTCTCTGTTTTATGGTAAAATAATACGGGTTTTTCAAAATATCGCAGATCCGGCTTTTTATTCGCAATGGTGCAGGTGTCAAAAGTTGAATATCAGAGGTTCTATGAAAGCTAACGACCACAATGATTATCCCGATGAGTTTGAGGATGAGTTCTACAACGAAAACGACGATCGAAGAATGACAGACAGATCAGTGACAGATGATCCGACCGATATAATTGATGACGGTGAAAGTGTCACATATGGGAATGTTTCTTACAGACGCAGCGCAGAGCGCCAGGGCAGCGTTCACCGTGACAGCGGTAATCTTGATGTCAGCAGTGCTTCGCGTGATGATGGGAGAGGCAAAGCTCAGTTCGACAGGAATAACTATGCCTCAGGTGTCTCAAAGAGCAGGTACGGTACAGGGCGCAGTAAGAGCTACAGCCGCAGGGCTGACAGCACAGGAAGGAATGCGGCCGGCACTCCCGCTATGGACAGGCCAGTGCAAAACAGGAAGAACAGCAATAAAGGCAGCAGAGGCAGGAAAAGAGGAGGTTTTCCATGGAAACTTCTGATCATTCTTGTTATTGCAGCGCTCATTGCTGCCTATGGGTATACGCTTTACCAGGATCGCTATGGATATTCTGATGTGCGCGAGGATATGACTGCTTATTACGGACTGACAGATGATTCTGCTGTCGCGATCATAAACAACGACACACAGCTTGATATATATGCAAAGCTTATCAATGGAACATATTATATGAAGTACAGTGATGTGTGCAGTCTTTTGAATAAGCGTTTTTATTATGGCTACACTGATAATGTCGTGCTGTATTGTCTGCCGACTGATATGGTGAGAACAACTATAGACACGACCGATTGGTCATCCGATGAGAGCGGAACTGTCACTGAGACATATAAACCGGCATGCATGGACGGAGATTCGCTGTATCTCGCACTCGATTTTGTCAGACAATACACTAATTTCTCGTACGAAACATACACTGATCCCAACAGACTGGTCCTGCATACCGCAGACGAAAGCAAAACATCTGCGTCCGTCACAAAAGACACGGCAATACGCACTACCGGCGGGGTGAAGAGCAACATAATGAAGGATCTCACGCAGGGGGACACAGTTTATATCCTGCAGGAAATGACAGATTGGTCTGAAGTCGAATCGACGGATGGCATTATTGGTTACGTGGAAAACAAGTTCCTCGAGAACAGACAGAATGTGACGATAAGTGTTCCTCAGGACTATACAGGACCGGAGTTTACATCGGCAAAACTTGATGAAAAAGTCAATATGGGCTGGAACAATGTCATTTCCACTGATGGAAACACATCTTTTGATGAAGTGACTCAGAACACCAAAGCTCTCAATGTCATCTCTCCGACATGGTACCCGGTGAGTGACGACGAAGGGCACATAGACAGCTATGCCACTCAGGATTATGTTGATAAGGCACATGCCATGGGACTCAGGGTGTGGCCTGTTGTCGATAATTTCAATAACACTGATATTGACAGCAGTAAATTCCTCGGAACTCTCGAGACACGAAGCAATGTTATAAGTTCACTCATGACTGAAGCCGAGACTTACGGCTTTGACGGTATAAATGTTGATTTTGAGCAGATCGATGTCAATTATTCTTCCGACTTCATTGAATTTATAAGGGAATTATCAATACAGTGCAGAAAACGTTCACTCACACTTTCAGTGGACAATTATGTGACTTATGACTTCAATGACTATTACAGTATGGACGAGCAGGCAGTATTTGCAGATTATATTGTGATAATGGGTTATGACGAGCATTATGCCGGAAGCAGCGAAGCAGGGTCTGTAGCTTCGATCGATTACATAAAGTACGGTATACAGCGGGCAATGCAGGAAGTTCCTGCGGAAAAGATAATTAATGGTATTCCGTTTTATACACGGCTGTGGAAAACAGATTCTTCCGGCCTTTCCAGTGAGGCACTTTCGATGAGTCAGGCACAGGATTTCATAACAAATCACGGTGCTGAGGTGACATGGGACTCGACGACATGCCAGAATATCATCGACTTTACTGAAAACGACGTTCATTATCAGATGTGGGTTGAAGACTCTGAATCAATATCGGCTAAACTTGATGTAATGACGGCCGATGGTATTGCCGGGGTCGCAGAGTGGCGTCTTGGATTTGAAACTGCTGATGTATGGGATGTTATAGAGCAGTACATAAACGGGACACTCAACATGGCACAATAATTCAGGAGCCGGAAAGACGATAGATGATAACAAAATATGTAAGCATGACAGAAGACAATATTGACGCAAAAGCGATAGAAGATGCCGGAGAAATACTGAAGGCGGGCGGGCTGGTAGCTTTTCCGACAGAGACTGTCTACGGGCTCGGAGGAGATGCTCTGAATCCGAAATCATCAATGAAAATATATGCTGCGAAGGGGAGACCCTCTGACAACCCGCTTATAGTACACATATGCAGACTGGAAGATACAGAACGTATTGCGGCTTCGGTGCCGGAAAGTTATTATAAACTTGCAAAGGCTTTCTGGCCGGGACCGATGACGATCATTCTCAATAAGAGCGACATAGTACCGATTGAAACAACAGGCGGACTTGGAACGGTGGCAATAAGATTCCCGAGCAACAGGATCGCACATGCACTCATAGAGGCCGGAGGAGGGTTTATTGCGGCACCCAGTGCAAATCGTTCGGGAAGACCCAGCCCTACACTTGCAAAATACTGCAGGGAGGATCTTGACGGGCGTGTTGAGATGATCATAGATGGAGGGCAGGTAGCAATAGGTGTTGAGTCCTCAATAATAGATCTCACAGAAGAAAGACCGGTAATACTGAGACCCGGATATATAACAGAGGAAATGTTCGACAATGTTCTGGGTAATGTCGATATTGACAGGACGATAATAGCTCCTGATTCGAAAATAAAACCAAAGGCTCCGGGAATGAAGTACAGGCATTATGCGCCCAAGGGTGACCTTAAGATAGTGGCTGGCCCTCAGGGCAAAGTCGTCGACTATATAAACAAAGCTGTAGCCGAAGCATCAGAAAAAGGCGAGAAGACTGGAATTATATGCACTGATGAGACAAGGGCACTGTACAGGGCGGATTCAATAAAAAGCGCAGGGACACGCACTGACGAAGAGAGCATAGCAAAGGAATTATTCAGAGTCCTCAGAGAGTTTGATGATGAACAGGTGACCGTTATGTATTCAGAGTCATTTGATAAAAGCGGTATAGGTATGGCGGTGATGAACAGGCTCATGAAGGCCGCAGGGCAGCAGGTGATTGATCTCAGTAAATAATACAATACTTAAGGGAGGTGTTTATCATGATAGCGATAGGTTCTGATCATGGTGGGTATGACCTGAAGATGTCGGTAATAGAACATCTTAAGGAAAGGAACATCGAGTACAGGGACTACGGATGTTTTGACAAAAAATCCGTGGATTATCCGCAGTATGCCAAGGCTGTAGCAGATTCTGTGGCATCGGGAGAGTCTGAAAAGGGAATAGTTGTGTGCACTACAGGAATCGGGGTCTCAATAGTTGCGAACAAGGTCCACGGCATACGCTGCGCGCTCTGCTCAGAGACATCATCAGCTGAGCTGACGAGACTGCATAATGATGCCAATGTCCTTGCACTCGCCGGGGGAATGATCGGACCGAAGATAGCAAACGACATTGTGGACACATTCCTTGATACTCCTTTTTCGGGGCTGGAGAAACACGCCCGCAGGATCTCGCAGATAGCTGAGATTGATAAATAAGAAATCAATAGTAACAGAATAAAATAAAAAAGGTTTCAAGATGGAGGAAAAAATGGCAAAAGTAGTTATCATGGATCACCCGCTTATTCAGCACAAGATCGGTTACATCAGGAGAAAAGAGACCGGGACAAAGGATTTCAGAGATGCGGTCGGAGAAATCGCAATGCTTATATGCTATGAAGCAACAAGGCATCTGGAGCTGGCTGATGTTGAAGTGGAGACACCTATATGCAAAACCATAGCCAAGGAACTCAAGGGCAAAAAGATGGCTATCGTCCCGATCCTCAGAGCAGGACTTGGAATGGTAGACGGAATGCTGACACTTATTCCCGCAGCAAAGGTCGGACATATAGGACTCTACAGAGATCCTGAGACACTCAAGCCCGTAGAGTATTATTGCAAACTGCCGGCTGACTGTGCGGACAGAGAAGTGTTCGTAGTAGATCCCATGCTTGCGACAGGCGGTTCTTCAGTGGCGGCAATCGATATGCTCAAGCAGCACGGCTGCAAGAAGATCACATTTATGTGCATAATTGCGGCACCTGTAGGAATAAAAGCTCTTACGGAAGCACATCCTGATGTTGACGTGTATGTCGGAGCACTTGACGATCACCTCAATGAGAACGGGTATATTGTGCCGGGTCTGGGCGATGCCGGCGACAGGATATTCGGCACAAAATGACGAAAGCTCTGGTGCAGAGTAAAGTTGAACATCAATAAGCTTTCTTCGAAAGCTTTCGGGCAGCGGCAACGTAAGGGGGCATACAATGTCTGGAAAACGTTCTGATTATATTTCCTGGGATGAGTATTTCATGGGCGTCTCACAGCTGGCCGGCATGAGATCCAAGGATCCCAACACGCAGGTCGGCTCATGTATCGTCAGTGCAGACCATAAAATACTGTCAATAGGATACAACGGACTTCCACGCGGTTGTTCTGATGATGATTTTCCATGGGAGAGAAAAGCCGGAAGCACATTGGATACAAAGTATCCTTTTGTCACACACAGTGAGCTTAATGCTATCCTTAATTTCAGAGGCGGAAGTCTCGAGGGATCAACAATATATGTTTCGCTGTTCCCATGCAATGAGTGCGCAAAAGCAATCATTCAATCCGGAATAAGCAGGATAATCTATGACATTGACAAATATGCTGATACTGAAGGAACAATAGCCAGCAAAAAGATGCTCGACGCAGCAGGCGTTGAATATGTGGCTTATCATAGAACAGGAAGAACTTTGGAGATACATCTGTAATATATGAATTTTGCCAGCCGACACGGTAAAACTGCATACAGGATCGCTGCACTTGCTGCCGCGCTCATTGTCTTGTCTGCAACCGCAGGCCCGGTAGTGATTTCAGCTGACTCCAAGCAGACACAGCAGGCAATCGACAATGCGAACGAACAGAAGGGTCAGACGGAGAATGCCATTGATGAGAATCAGGGCACTATAGACAGTCTTAATCAGCAGCAGGATTCTCTTGAAGGACAGCTCGGAAATCTCAACACTCAGCTGACACAGGTGAGTGTTAATCTGGCCGGTATTGAGAAACAGGTCAGTGACAAGAATGACGAGATAAGCACTACTTCAGCGGAACTCGATGATGCTACAGCCAGGGCTGATGAACAGTATGCTTCCATGAAAAAGCGCATTCAGTTTATGTATGAGTGCGGGGACAGTTATTTTCTTGAAACACTGCTTAAGTCAGGAAGTTTTTCTGAAATGCTCAACCGGGCTGATTATATCAGCGAGATTTCGGCATATGACAGAAAAATGCTGTCGCAGTACAAGAATACGATGAAGAAGGTCGAGGAGAAGAAGACTTCGCTCGAAAGTGAGAAGCAGGAACTCGAAGACCTGAAAGCACAGGCTGAGGAAGAACAGAGCAAGGTCAGCGGACTGATATCACAGACAAGCAGCAGTATAAATGCCTATTCAGATCAGATAGGAAATGCTGAGGCTAATGCTGACGCGCTTCAGGATCAGCTTGATCAACAGAATTCGCAGATAGATGCACTTGAGAAACAACTGGCAGAGGAAAAACGTCTTGAAAGTCTTTCAGCCCAGTCTGTCTGGAGAAATATTTCTGATGTTACATTTCAGGATGGCGACAGATATCTTCTTGCCAATCTGATTTATTGCGAGGCCGGAAATCAGCCATATGAGGGACAGGTCGCCGTCGGCGCTGTTGTCATTAACCGTGTTCTAAGCGGAGCGTTCCCGGACACAATAGTAGGTGTTATATATCAATCGTGGCAGTTTGAGCCGGTATCTACGGGTAGACTTGCTTTGGCTCTTGCGAGGGATGATGCGACGGATGCATGCTACCAGGCGGCGGATGCCGCAATGGCAGGGCAGACGACAGTTTCTGACTGTATTTTCTTCCGGACTCCCATACCACAGGTCACACCAAGGTACACAATAGGCGGACATATTTTCTATTGATCATTTACAGGGAGCAGATCAAGGATAGGACGCTCGAGAGAGCTGAACTGCCTGCTGTAGATGATTTCAAGGAGCCTGTTAAGATCAAGGAGACTGTTCTTAAGTGTCTCATTATCTATCAGGTGTTTGTCAAATGCTTCCGCAAGTTCATCAAGGTCGACGACCTTGAGACGTCCGTCGGGGTAAACGAGTACATCTGCAAGCAGGTCGGTGACAAGCAGAGAGTTTTCTTCTTCATTGTATTTATAGCTTACGATGTCACAGTACCAGTACATCAGCTTTTCATCGTGCGAGATAAAACGGCTGACTTTTATGCCGCGTTTGAGATAATAGATCGAATAACCATGGGACAGGTCATGTTTTGGATGGAGAGCTTTCCATGAAGTGACGATCATGTTGTCATCGCACCGGAGAATGACATCATTATCAAGGCGGACACACTCTTCGGGAATAAGACGTTTGCGAAACAGAACAGTAGTTTTGTCCATTGCACGCTCCATCATAAATATGGGTGTTTGTTGTGAGTGCGAAATTTATACTAAATGTTATCTGTGTATAAGGAAAAAGTCAATCACACCGCCCAAATGAATCCATGTATACAGGCATGTCGTTGTTGAATAATCCTATTTGTTAAGGTAAAATACACTTGTTTGGCCATAAAATGAAACATAGCTTGTATGAGTGTATTTATCTGTAAAGATATTTCTCATTATTATCCTCATCGGAGGTGGAAATGGCAAAGGAAACGATAGACAAGATCCGCGAGGCAGAAAAAGCAGCGGCCCTGAAGGAACAGAAGGCTAAGCAGCAGGCACAGGAAATGATCACAGCAGCTGAGACTGAAGCCGGTAACCTTAAGGAAAGATCGGGCGAAATTGAGCGCGAAAAGGGAGCAGCAGGATTGAAGGCTGTGAACGATGAGTGCAAAGAAAAGGAGACCGAGCTTGGCACTGGTGTCAGGGAGAAGCTCGACGTGCTTGAAATGAGCGCAAGGGCTAAGATGCCTGAGGCTGTAAATGCTGTGATAGCTTCTCTCAGTGAATAAGTGGGAGGAGTGAAAATTTCAGGGAAAGGGGGATATAAAGTATGTCAGTTCTACCGATGAAGCGTGTTTTGATCTGCGCGCTCAAGAAAGACAGGAAAGGGATTCTTGAATTTCTGCAGCGTCAGGGAGCTTGCGAGATACACAGCACGCTTGTCGACGATGATGTTTTTATGAGACAGGACAAGACACAGGCGGCCGCAACTTACCATAGAAGTGCGGATCAATGTGAACAGGCTCTCATTGTACTTGGAGAGCATGCGCCGGAGAAGAGCGGTCTTCTGTCCGCGCTTGACGGCAAGACCGCCATATCGGACGATGAGTTCGAAGAGCGCATAAAGTCAGCAAATGATGCTATGCAGGATGTCAGCTCGATCCTCGCATATGATAAGAAATGTACAGATGCGAAAGCGGAGATTCCCAGGATAGAATCACAGGTGGTCGCACTTGAGCCATGGCTGGGATATGATCTTCCACTTGATTTTGACGGGACGAAGGCAAGTGTGGTCTTTACAGGAACACTGCCGGGCGATCTTACCCTTGATCAGGCAGAGGCCATGATCAAAGAGCAGGCGCCTGAGGTGGATGATCTTGATGTAAATGTCATTTCGTCAGCTCCTGAGCAGACCTGTCTGTATGTCATATGCGGCAGAAAGCACGAGGACGAAGTCAGGGATGCTTTGAGAAAGCTGAATTTTGCAAAGCCTCCGGCGTCATCGACAAATCCCGCAGAAGCAAAAACGGGGCTTGAGGAGCGCCTTGGTGAGTTGAATAATATACTCACAACAAACGACGCAAAGATAAAAGAACTTGCCTCTGAAAGAGAAAAGATCAGATTTGCGTCGGATTACTACAGGCTCCGCGGCGATAAATACGATGTACTGAGCCAGCTTGCACAGAGCCGTGTGACGTTCATTGTTGAGGCGTATATAGAGGAGCGCTACTGCGACAGTCTTAGGAAATACATGAGTGAAAAGTTCGACCTGATCTTTGAGACCGAGGATCCGGCTCCGGACGAGGAACCGCCTGTCGCACTTGAGAATAACGGGTTCGTTTCTCCGGTCGAGAGTGTTGTTGAAAGTTATTCTCTGCCGACAAAACATGAATTTGATCCGTCGACACTTGTTTCAATATTCTATTATTTCCTCTTCGGAATGATGTTGTCGGATGCAGGTTATGGGATCATAATCGTCATTGCCACATCGCTTTGTCTTCTTAAAAAGAAGAACATGGGCGACGGAATGAAGAAGACCATGAAGATGTTCCTTTACTGCGGTATTTCCACCACATTCTGGGGCTTCATGTTCGGATCATTCTTCGGTGATGCGGTAAATGTCATAGCGACAACATTTTTTGGCAGACCGGATATAAAACTGAGTCCGATATGGTTCGATCAGCTTGACGCACCAATGAAGATGCTTGGCTTCTGCTTCCTGGTCGGTATAATACATCTTTTTGTCGGACTCGGAGCAAAGGCATATGGATGCTTCAAAAATCATGATCCGCTGGGGGCGTTGTATGACTGCATTTTCTGGTATATGCTCGTCGGCGGAGCGATCCTTTATCTGCTGACACTTGATATGATGGCTTCAATGCTCAATATCAACACACTTCCGGTCGGTGTGGGAAAAGTAGCGGCGGTTGCTGCTATAATCGGACTTGTCGGCATTATCTTTACAGGGGGCCGTGAATCTCACAACTGGTTCAAGAGAATATTGAAGGGTCTGTATGCGGCATATGGTGTAACAAGCTGGCTCAGTGATATCCTTTCATATTCAAGATTGCTCGCTCTCGGACTTGCAACAGGTGTAATAGCTCAGGTGTTTAACAAAATGGGCAGCATGGTCGCGGAAGGGACCGGGTTTATCGGAGTCATTCTCTTCATCATTATCTTTATTATCGGACATACGCTGAATCTGCTTATCAATGCGCTCGGTGCTTATGTTCACACAAATCGACTTGAATATGTCGAATTCTTCGGGAAGTTCTATGACGGCGGAGGAAAGGCCTTCGAACCGTTCAAACAGAATACAAAATACTTCACTATCAAGGAGGAATTATAATCATGGAAAACTTAGGACTTTTCTTTGCACTGACAGGCGCTGTCTGCTCAGCTCTTATGGCAGGTATCGGATCTGCGATCGGTGTAGGCCATGCAGGACAGGCCGCTGCAGGTGTTGTTACCGAGGATCCCTCGAAGTTCAGTAAGGTACTTATCCTGCAGTTGCTCCCCGGCACGCAGGGTATTTACGGACTTCTGATCGCATTCATCACTCTGACACAGATCGGTATCATGGGTGGGGATTCAAATGTTTCACTGGAAAAGGGTCTCCTTTATTTCGCAGCTTGTATGCCTATGGCATTTGTAGGACTTATCTCAGCTATTCAGCAGGCTAATGCAGCTGTTTCAGCTATCGCACTTGTAAGCAAGAAGCCTGATCAGTTCGGTAAAGCCATGATCTTCCCTGCAATGGTAGAGACATACGCAATTCTTGCTCTGCTTGTATCCATTCTGTCGATCTTCGGAATTGCAAGTCTTAGCATCTGATTATGATGGACGCAGTGTAGCGTCGGCATGAGGGTAGATATGAACGGAATAGACAAGATCATAGAAGATATAAAAACTGAGTCCGAGGCAACAGCATCAGAAATAGTCTCACAGGCCAGCAAAAAAGCCGATACCATAAAGGCAGCCGCAAAGATAGATGCTGATGCTGCAGTGGCAAAGATCCGCTCAGAAAATGAGCGGAAAGAAGCGGATGCCAGGACAAGAGCTGAATCTGCCGCGGAACTCCATTCAAGACAGAGCATTCTTGCAAAAAAGCAGGAGCTTATAACAGAAACCTTTGATGAGGTAAGAAAAGCCATAAATGAACTCCCGGATGACAGGTATTTTGCCATTATCGGAAAAATGGCTGTAAATGAAGCTCAGAATGGTGAGGGCAGGATCTGTTTTAATAAAAATGATCTTGCCAGACTTCCTGAAGGCTTTGTGGAATCAATAAACGCAAAGCTCGGGGAAGGCAGAAAACTCACAACTGTGGCAGAACCGGCGGATATAAGCGACGGATTCGTTCTCATCTATGAAGGCATAGAACAGAACTGTACATTTGATGCGGAACTTTCCGCTAGAAAAGATGAATTCCAGGACAGGATCCGTGAGATACTGTTCTGATCATGGGGCTTAACATGGCAAAGGACAGCTATATTTATGCGGTCGCCCGTATCCGTACTCATGAGACAAAACTTCTGAACCATCAGTTCATGGAACAGCTTATAGCTGCTCCGGACGAAGATGCTGCGATGAAGCTTCTTGTTGAACATGGTTGGGGCGCACCGGAGATGACGGCCGAGCAGATGCTTGACCGTGAAAAAAAGAAGACCTGGGAGCTTATCAGGGAGCTGGTCCCGGACAACATCGACGTTTTTGATGTTTTCCTGTATCAGTCTGATTATCATAACCTTAAGGCTGCCATCAAGAAATGTTGCACCAGCGACATGCATGACGGTATATATGAGGAAGATGGCATTACTATAGATCCTAAGGAAATCGAGAAGGCAGTTGCGGCCCGTGATTTCAAGGCGCTCCCAGAACGCATGCAGGAGCCGGCAGCCAAGGCTATGGAAACATTGCTCAAGACGCGTGACGGCCAGCTTTGCGATATCATTATCGACAGAGCAGCACTTGATGCCATCCGTGAGGCTGGTAAGGCCACAGGCAGTAAACTTCTTGCTCTTTACGGTGAATATGTTGCGGCAATGAGCGATGTTAAGATATGTGCCCGTGCTGTAAGAACAGGTAAAGACCGCACTTTCCTCGGCAATGCGCTTGCAGACTGTGAACATCTCGATGTATCTTCACTTGCTGATTCAGCATCGCAGGGAGAAGAGAGCTTCAAAACATATCTGGGAAGCACAGGGTTTTCCGCAGTGGTAGATATGCTGAGCAAGTCGCCGTCAGCTTTTGAATGCGCGTGCGACAGTTATCTGATTGAACAGATTCAGCCTCAGCTTCATAATTCTTTCGGGATAGATCCGCTGGCTGCTTATATTCTTGCGCGCCGGATGGAGATTAAATCAGTTCGCATTATACTCACCGGGAAGAGAAATGATCTGCCCGGTGAGTCGATACGGGGAAGGGTGAGGGAGACCTATGTCTAAGATTGCGGTTATGGGCGACTGGGACAGCATCTATGGTTTCAGTGCACTTGGACTCGATACATTCAGTTTTGATGAGAAGAATATCGATGACGCGGGAAAGACGCTCAGAAGGCTTTCCGAAGGCGACTACAAGGTAATATATGTCACCGAGGCGCTCGCGTCAAAGATCCAGAATGAAATTGAGCATTACCGGACATTGCCGAGCCAGGCGATAATACAGATCCCTGGAATTTCAGGTAACACGGGAGAGGGCATTTCGGCTGTGAAGAAGTCCGTCGAACAGGCGGTTGGTTCAGATATCATTTTTGGAGGGAACAGTTAATGAGCAAAGGAACGATCAAGAAAGTTGCCGGACCGCTTGTTGTAGCAGAGGGCATGCGTGACGCTAACA
>JAAZDA010000184.1 GCA_012512995.1 Clostridiales bacterium
GCTCTGACTGAGGAACGTGAGTTCCGTGAGATCTACAACATGGACGTTGTTGAGATCCCGACAAACAAACCTGTTATCCGTATGGACCATCAGGATGCTGTTTACAAAACAAAGAATGAGAAACTCAGGGCAGTTGTGGATGCGGTCAAAGAGCATCATGCAAAAGGACAGCCTGTACTGGTCGGTACAATAACGATCGAAGCCTCGGAAATACTCTCCGGCATGCTTCGCAAGGAAGGCATTCAGCATAATGTTTTGAATGCAAAGTTCCATGAACTCGAGGCAGGTATAGTCGCGGAGGCAGGCCAGCACGGCGCGGTCACAATAGCTACTAACATGGCAGGACGTGGTACTGATATCAAGCTTGACGATGCGGCGAGAGACGCAGGCGGTCTGTGTATCATAGGTACAGAGCGTCATGAATCAAGACGAATAGACAATCAGCTGCGTGGTCGTTCAGGACGTCAGGGAGATCCCGGTGAATCCAAGTTCTATATTTCGCTGGAAGATGATCTGATGAGACTCTTCGGTTCCGAGAGAATGATCTCGATGTTCGAGACGCTTGGAATTCCGGAAGGTCAGGAGATACAGCACAAGGCCCTTTCCAAGGCGATCGAGAATGCACAGAAGAAGATAGAGACAAACAACTTTGGAATCCGTAAGAATCTGCTCGATTATGATGAAGTAATGAATGAGCAGAGAGAGATCGTATACGGCGACCGCCGCAAGGTACTTGACGGCGAGAGCATGCGCGACACTGTCTACAAGATGATCGATGATATCGTTGAGGACAGCGTTGATACCTGCATAGGCGAGAATAATAATTCGGACGAGTGGGATCTCACAAGCCTTGACGAGATGCTGCTTCCGATCATCCCCATTAAGGTAATAAGCCTCGATCGCATTAACGACAAAACAAAAGCCGGCCTGAAGCAGCAGCTCAAGGAAGAGGCTGTGAAGTTCTATGAGAGCAAGGAAGCTGAATTCCCGAACCCCGAGCAGATACGAGAGCTGGAGCGCGTGGTGCTTCTCAAGGTCATAGATCAGAAGTGGATGGATCACATAGACGACATGGAACAGCTCCGTCAGGGAATTGGACTTCAGTCTTATGGCCAGAGAGATCCGCTCGTAGAGTATAAGATGGCCGGGTATGATATGTTCAACAACATGCTGCAGAGCGTCCGCGAGGACACGGTCCGTCTCCTTATGCACATAAGGATCGAACAGAAGGTAGAACGTGAACAGGTAGCGAAGGTCACAGGCACGAATAAGGATGAAACTGCGGCAAAACAACCGGTAAAGAGAGCAAATAAGAAGATTTATCCCAATGATCCATGCCCCTGCGGTTCAGGCAAGAAGTACAAGAACTGCCACGGACGCGGAATAGTTTAAAGAAAAGGAGAACTACATGGTCGAACTTGACACCATGAAAATCGAACTGCAGCAGTATACAGATACGCTTGCGGAGGTCAGGGATTCTCTTGACCTCAGCAGAAAAGAGCGCCAGATCGAAGAGCTCTCCCGTGAATCGGAAGCACCTGATTTCTGGACTGACGCAGACAATGCAAACGCCAGAATGAAACAGCTCAAGGATCTGCAGAAAACCGTGGACGAAGCTGATGGTCTTTCTGAGCAGTATAAAGATATCCTTGATCTCATTCAGATGGGAAACGAGGATAACGATCAGGCGATAATTCCTGATGTGAGAGCAGAGCTCGATCAGTTCGAGGGAAGGCTTGATACATTGCGCCTTTCAACATTGCTCACAGGTGAGTATGATCACTGCAATGCGATACTTTCACTGAATGCAGGTGCAGGCGGAACAGAGTCATGTGACTGGTGCTCAATGCTATATCGTATGTACTGCAAATGGGCTGACAAGCACGGCTTCACAGTTGAGACAATGAACATGGTAGACGGCGATGAAGCAGGAATCAAGAACGTCGACTTCCAGATCAGCGGGAATAACGTATATGGATATCTGAAATCGGAACGAGGTGTTCATCGCCTTGTCCGTATCTCTCCGTTCAATGCGCAGGGCAAGAGACAGACAAGCTTTGTATCATGCGAAGTAATGCCTGATATTGATAAGTCTGTTGATATAGATATCAATCCGGATGATATCAGGATCGATACATATCGTTCGAGCGGCGCAGGCGGACAGCATATCAACAAAACATCTTCAGCCATAAGAATTACGCACTTCCCGACAGGCATAGTTGTCACCTGTCAGAATGAGCGTTCACAGTTCCAGAATAAAGATAAAGCTTTTGAGATCCTGAGGGCGAGACTTTATATGAGACGCCTTGAGGAAGAGGAAGAAAAGCTGGCAAAGATCCGCGGCGAAGTCAAAGATAACGCATGGGGAAGCCAGATAAGATCCTACGTTCTGCAGCCATATCAGCTGGTCAAAGACACGCGCACCGAAGCCGAGACGAGCAACACGGACGGAGTGCTCAACGGGGATATTGATCTGTTCATAAATGCATATCTTAAGATGCAGGCTAATCAGAAAACAGATAAGCAGCAATAATTGACTTAAGCGCCGAACCGGCGGCACTACGCCAATCGTTCCTGAGAGCTCAGCACTTTTGTATATTTATTCATTTTTCCCTTGATTTTATGAATTTATGTGCATATAATATGCATTGTTATAAATTCATATGGATCACGGAGGAGAAAAATTATGAAAAAGATATTGGCACTTGTTTTGACGGGCATTATGGCTGCATCAATAGTAGGATGCGGCGCGGCAACAGAAACAGCAGATGCGGCTTTATCAACAGCAGGGGCTGCGGCTTCACAGGCGGCTGATGTTGCATCTTCAGCTCTTGAGGATGCCGGCGTGGATACATCAGCGGTAGGAGAAAAAGTGGGAGAGGTCTCCTCTGAAGCTCAGTCAGCTATAACAGCGGCACTTTCAAGCACAGCTCTTTCTGATGGAACTCTTACTGTGGGAACAAATGCAGCATTCCCCCCATTTGAGTACATCGGAGATGATGGGAATCCGGACGGCTTTGATATCGCACTTATCAACGCGATCGGTGAGAAGCTTGGCGTAAAGGTAGAAGTTCAGGACATGGAGTTTGATTCTCTTGTAACTTCAATCGGCAACAAGATCGATGTTGCGATCGCCGGTATGACAGTAACAGATGAAAGAAAGCAGCAGGTGTCATTCTCTGATCCTTATTACGAAGCTGTACAGTATGTCATCGTTCCCGCAGATTCAACTATTGCGACAGCTGATGACCTCAAGGGTCTCAAGCTCGGCTGCCAGCTTGGCACTACAGGCAACTTTATTATCGATGAAATTGACGGCGCTACAGAGCAGACATATGACAAAGCGATCGATGCAGTAAATGACCTCATCAATGGAAAACTCGATGCAGTCATTATTGATAAGAATCCTGCCGAAGTATTTGTTTCGAAGTATTCTGACAAGCTCAAGGCGATTGATGGCAAGGAATTTGAGTTTGACACAGAGGATTATGCAATTGCAATGCCAAAGGATGATACAGTGCTACAGCTTGGTGTAAACGCAGCTCTTGAGCTTCTAAGGACAGATGGCACATATGACAAGCTGGTCGAACAGTATATTGCAAATTATTCAGCTGACTGATCTGTCTGTAAAAAGTGAAAATGTACATTGAACCCGGATATCATGTATAATCAATAACCGCAGGTCAAGTGAAGACTTGTCCTGCGGTTATTTTATAAGGATGTAACAGTATACAGAAATGAAAGAGAGGCATGATAAGTATGACTGAATGGTGGGCAGATGTAGTGGCGAAATTTGTTGCTGCCTTTATTACCAAAGATCGTTGGAAACTATATTTGAATGGTCTTGGGCTGACAATGGAAATTGCTTTTTTCGCCGGGATCATAGGAATTATTCTGGGAATAATAATTGCACTGTGCAGGCTCTCGAGGAACAGGAACGGTGGGAAAACATTCCTTTCAGTGATCGCGGGTGTTTATATTGATGTGATCAGAGGGACACCTTCAGTACTGCAACTTCTCATCATGTGGTTCATAATCATGAAGAACAGCACCAACAGCGTGCTGGTCGCAAGTCTGGCTTTTGGTATCAACAGCGGCGCTTATGTGGCCGAGATATTCCGCGCGGGAATATTGGCCGTAGATCCGGGACAGACAGAGGCGGGCCGTTCAGTCGGACTTTCCAAGTCTCAGACCATGCTATATATAGTTTTGCCGCAGGCCATCAAGAATGCGCTGCCCCCGATATGTAATGAGTTCATAACTCTTATAAAGGAAACAGCTATTGTCGGATATGTAGGACTTTCAGATCTTACACGGGTGGCCAATCAGATCACATCTCGTACATATGAAGCATTTATGCCTCTCATCGGCGCAGCGGTAATATATTTTGTTGTGATCAAGATACTGACAATATTACTGGGAATACTTGAGAGGAGGCTGCGTAAAAGTGATAACCGTTAAGGATCTTAAGAAGAACTTTGAAGATACAGAAGTTTTGAAGGGAATAAGTTACGAAGTCGGGAAGGGCGAAAAGATTGTTGTCGTAGGACCTTCAGGATCAGGCAAGAGTACCTTCTTAAGGTGTCTGACTTTGCTTGAAATGCCGACGAGCGGGAAGATATTTCTCGAGGATCAGGAGATAACCGATCCAAAGACAGACATAAATAAGATACGTCAGCAGATGGGAATGGTATTCCAGCACTTTAATCTGTTCAATAATCTGACTATTATGGATAATATAACTCTGGCTCCTGTAAAACTCGGACTCATGAAGAAGGAAGAGGCAAAGGAGAATGCTTTGCAGCGTCTCAACAGGGTCAATCTTCCAGAGAAAGCGGATTCATATCCGGCCCAGTTATCAGGAGGACAGAAGCAGAGAATAGCCATAGTCCGGGCGCTTGCCATGAACCCGAAGGTAATGCTCTTTGATGAGCCTACGTCTGCGCTCGATCCCGAGATGGTGGGCGAGGTGCTCTCGGTAATGAAGGAACTTGCCGAGTCAGGAATGACAATGATAGTTGTCACGCATGAGATGGCCTTTGCAAAGGAAGTTGCAAATAAGGTCCTGTTCGTCGATCAGGGAATCATCATGGAGGAGAATACTCCGGAAGAGTTCTTTGATCATCCGAAGAGCCCCAGACTGCAGGATTTTCTCTCCAGAGTACTGTAAACTACGCTCAGGCATGAGAGGCAAATATGTCATACGAAGATAATATCCGTAAAGTCGTTCCCTATGTTGCAGGGGAACAGCCAAAAGACAAAACAATTATAAAGCTCAACACTAACGAGAACCCATATCCGCCATCGCCTGCGGTTCAGAGGGCGATGGAAGAGCTATCGGAGAACAAAGAGTTTCCTGACACCAGACTATATCCTGACATGGATGCTGCGCCGCTTGTGGATGCGCTTGCAAAGAAGTACGGAAGAAATACCGATGAGATTTATGTCGGTGTAGGATCCGATGACGTTCTCTCTATGTGTTTTCTTACATTCTTCAATTCGGACAAGCCGGTGCTGTTCCCAGACATCACTTATTCTTTCTATGATGTCTGGGCTGAACTTTACAGGATACCTTATAAAAAGGTGCCGCTTGATGACAATCTGAGCATCCGTAAGGAAGATTACCTGGGTGAGAATGCAAAGACAAACGGTGGAGTTATCTTCCCGAATCCCAACGCGCCGACAGGTGTCCTTATGCCTGTCTCAGACATAGAAGAGA
>JAAZDA010000185.1 GCA_012512995.1 Clostridiales bacterium
GAGCCTTAGCCGCAAGATCTGCATTTCCCGGGTCTGCCGCTGCCGCCTGTGCCGCTGCTACAGCTGCTGCCTGAGCTGACTGCGCCGCATTGGTAAGTGACGTCACATCACTGCCCGTCGCCTGAGAAGCCGAGTCAGCCGATGAGGAATCATCCGCAGGTGTCTCCACTACAGTCGATCCTCCTCCGTCGAATCCGTCATCAGTAACGCGTCCCGCGCCCTTATCTGCCTTTTTGCCGACTTTATCAACATCGAGAACACCTGTCCCGGTATGAACAATGACAGGCTCTCCCTTTTCAATATTCGCATAAATAGTTTTGGCGGCTGAAAGCGGAAGGTTTACACATCCGTGCGAACCGGATGTAAGATATATGCCTCCTCCGAATTTTGAGCGCCACGTAGCATCGTGAAGACCTATTCCTCTGTTAAACGGCATCCAGTAATTGACATGTGACTGGTATCCTTCACCAACAAGCGTCGCGTTCGTTTCTTTGAATGTAATATCATATATTCCGTCAGGCGTCCCTGTTACATGAGCAACATTTCCTGTCACACATGGCGTCTCTATAACACAAAGCCCATCCACATAACACCATACGTGCTGATTATCGAGATCCACTTCCACATATGTGTCTCCCCAGTCATCATCACCGAACTCCTCGCCCTTGCTTGTCCATACGGGTTCAACAGTTCCTTTATATCCTTTACTGATGTCTTCCACTATGAGTTTTGCCGTCTCTACCTGATCCATCTCCCACCCGAATGAACCTGCGGGCACAGTGACTTCTTCATTGGTCGATGTATGGAACTTCCGTTCCTTGTTGTAAGTATCATGTTTTCCTGCAAGATCCGCCACCCACTCGGTAACTTTGGCAGCATTCAGCTTTACTCCGTCCATGCTTCCGTATGAGAACCATTCATGGAAAACATCACTCGTGAGTTCTTCCGTCTCATCCCCAAATTCAAATTTCAGGTCAGCGGTCATTGCTTTGTTCAGTTCCGATACGGTCTCGGCTATCGTCTCACTGTCCGACCTGACGTACGCCTCCGCATAACACCCTTCAGCATCCATGTCCATGGTATCTGTAAGACCATTGATACTGTTCTCGACCGCGGCGAGCGTTTTATACCTTAGCGGCGCCGAACCGTTGTTCTCAGCTGTCACTTCATACTGCCCGATCCCGCTGTTATATGAATATGATGCATTCACAGGCTGAACCACATTTTCAATATTGAAAAAGACCAGACCGTCCACTTTTTCTTTGAGGACCGTCGCATTATAACTGACAGTGCTTCCACTTGTCAGCGCAACATCTCCGCCAAGTGCCGCCCGCACCCAGTCAAAGGCGTTCTGCGATTTCAGGAGTTTTCCGGTACTGCCATCAAATACAGGTTCCAGGTCTATATCTGAAGCTTTTATCGTATCAGTCAGGCCGTTCCGTCCTGTTATAGTCAAAACATATCCTTCGGCATCATTTTTTATTTCATTCTCGACCTGAACAGGCGTCTCATTTGCAACATTGCGGCCGTTTATTGATGTGTTAGGAAGAAAATGTTTTGAATAATATAATGCTCCGGCAATGTAGGCAACACCAAAAACTGCAGCCAGTATGATCAGGATCTTTATTCCGTTCTTTTTGAAAAAAGCTCCTGTTGCTGCGAGCGCATCAGAAAACTTCTTTTTTTCTGTTTCAGCTGAGTCGGCTTTTCCCTCCGGGACAACTTGTCCTGTCGAGTCAGATTTTTCTGCTGAGTCATCTTGCCCTGTTGAGTCGGATTTTTCTGCTGAGTCATCTTGTCCTGTTGAGTCGGATTTTTCTGCTGAGATATCTTGTCCTGTTGAGTCGGATTTTTCTGCTGAGACAGTTTGTCCCTCTGAGTCAGATGTCTGTCCTTCAGAAGTTTTTTCTGTCTGGACTTTCATCTCAGCCGGGAATTCCATGAAATCAGCCGGTTTTTCTTCGTCTTCATCCGCATCAACAGTCTCATCATTGCTGTCATCCAGCTCTCTGTAGTCAAAGTCATCATCTGCTATCTCTTCAGCATCAATGTCAACTATGTCAAAGTCATCGTCAGCTGTTCCATTTCCGTCATCTGCCATGAAACACATAAATTTATTCATCACTATTCCTATTCCCTCAGAACAATCGTATCCCAATCCACAAAATATGAGTTCAGACCTGAAAATAGTATCAGTTTCCGGAGCGAATAACAACTGTATTGTCCCAAATTGCGTTAGATCGGCAGAATTGTTACTGTTCACAGGCTCCAAGACTTAAGTGTTCGTTTGAGCATGTCCATCTCAGGCGCGCTCTCTCTTTGTTTTGCCGTATTTCTTTAAAATTAAAAGCCCCCGTAGTAACTTCTGCGGGGGTTCATTCATTTCATACTGTAATTTGTCAGATCACATCGTCTCTCTTTATGTAACCCGGTTTATCCGGCGTTGCAATAATTTCCTTCAAATGGACTATCTTAGCCCATTTATCAACTACCTGGTATTCAAGGTGCACATTTTTGTCGATCTCAGTGTGTCCCAGTATCAGGCAGTTCTTTACAACTGCGCCTTTCTTAATTGTTACCCCGCGTCCTATGACAGAGTTCTCCACCGTGCCTTCTATCACACAACCGTTTGCGATCATGGAATTGCGGACTGATGCTCCATCAACATACTTCGTGGGGCACGAGTCTGTCGTCTGAGTGTGTATAGTCCAGTCCGGCTGGAAAAGGCTCTTGGCTGTATCAATATTCAGCAGATCCATATTCGCATCAAAGTAGCTCATGAAATCACAGATCGCGGCAAAATATCCTTTATGCTGAATGCCTCTGATATCAAGCTGATCCTTTCCTGCATTCATTACATCTGCCAACGTGTATATGGATGATGCTTTCTGCGCTCCCCTGATCAGCTTCAGAAAGAGATCATTCTTCATGACGTATGTATCCATGAAGATGTTCCTGTCATTTGCTGTTCCAAGGTTTGGCAGGATACTCTTCAGCTTCTTCTGCCTGTCGAACTCAATGATCTGGCAGTTTGAATATCCTTCTTTTGCGTTGTTTACGCGGTGATAAAGGAGTGAAATATTCGCTCCGGATTCTATGTGCTGCTCTATAAGATCACTGAAATTCTCAGTAAAGACCATATAGCCCGGCGTGAGGATCACATATTCTTCATGCATGCGCTCTATGATATCAAGATTTCCGGCATACGCGCTTATATCAGTGTTATAGACATCATTCAACGGGCTGTCCTGATTGAAAAGCAGTTGCAGTTTACCACGTTTTGTATTGATGTTGTAATGCTGCCCTCCGGCAAGATGCTCTGCAAGTGACCGCGGATTCTGACTCACGTAGACCTGAATATGGTCTACGCCGGAATTTGACAGATTCGATACTGGGAAATCAATGACCCTGTATCTTCCGAGAAACGAAAACGCGCCGATCGGACGGTGATCCTGCAGTCCTTCGACCCTGAAACGGCTGCCTGACGATGTGACAATTCCATATGCATTTTCGCTCATCTTATTTGTCCCCCTTACCGTTTTCTGTGTAAGACGTCATTACTTCTCCATCCTTCACATCATGCGCTACAAGGAGTATGCTCTCGCTGTTCGCACTTCCGACTTTTGCCCCCGCGCCTATACTGACACCGTCAGCCACGAGTGCTCTCGTCACTTTTGCTCCCTCTCCTACCTTTGCGTTGGGCATCAGCACAGTGTCTGAAACGACCGCATTCTTTGCTATTTCAGTACCTGTGAACAGTACCGATCGCTTGACTGTTCCTTCAACATCGCTGCCCTGCGTGATATATGCGACATCTATCTTCGCATCCGGTCCGATATACTGTGGAAGCGCGTTCTGATTCTCGGAGTAGATAAGCCACCCGGCGTCCCCCAGATTGAGCTGGTTCTTCCTGTCAAGCAGATCCATATTCGCTTCCCAGAGCGAATCAATAGTCCCTACATCCTTCCAGTAACCCTTGAATTCATATGAATAAAGAGCACATCCATCACCAAGCATAGTGGGAATTATGTCCTTGCCAAAATCATGATGTGATTCCTCATTTTTCATATCCGAAATCAGCATCTTCCGAAGTTGTTTCCAATTGAAAATATATATTCCCATCGAAGCAAGATTACTCTTCGGTTTCTCTGGTTTTTCATCAAATTCTACTATTCTGCCGGTCTCATCTGTATTCATTATGCCAAATCTGCTTGCTTCCTTCATCGGGACTCCAAAGACCGCAATAGTAGCATCCGCATTGTTTTCTTTATGAAAATCCAGCATTTTGTCGTAATTCATTTTGTAGATGTGATCTCCGGAAAGGACGAGAAGATATTCAGGATCGTACTTGTCTATGAAATCAATATTCTGTGAAATTGCGTCCGCAGTTCCCCTGTAGACGTCCAGGTTCGCATCCGCCTTCTCACGCGGCGGCAGAACAAATACACCTGAATCCTTGGAATCGAGACCCCATCTTCTGCCAGCCGCCACATAGCTGTTCAGCAGAACGGATTCATACTGTGTCAGGACTCCGATAACATCTATACCACTGTTGGAGCAGTTGCTAAGCGGGAAATCGATGATACGATACTTACCGCCGAAAGAAACGGCGGGCTTGGCCACTTTATTTGTGAGATCCTTCAGTCGGCTTCCGCGCCCACCGGCCAGGATCATGGCCAACATCTCATTTTGCTTCATAACAAACCCCCTTGTTTTCCAGGATTGTCAAAAGTATCTTTTGACTTGGCTTCATTTTACTACAATATGTTCATTATTTGGACATTTTTTGCTCAGAAATTGGCAATATTTACAGTAACGTGTTACTGTTCACATCTTTTTAGCCCTGAAACGCCATACTGAATGGTTTGAATTATCGTTTTACCTGTTAAACCCGATGGTCATCGAAATTCGCGGGTAAGGTAGCAAGTCTGGCATAGACAAACGCGACAGGCTTACCCGCGAAATGGGGCAGACAGTCGGATTCGCGGGTAAGGAGCCGAGTCAGGCACACCCAGACAATCCTTCAGCGTCTGGGCGTGCCAGTGAACATTAAACAGTAACGTTATGGCGCGCATACCGAAAAAGGACGGGTTCCGTCAGGAACCCCGTCCTTTTTAATTTACTTCGTAAAACGCGACACGTGTCCTTTACGTGTTCATCCCTATATTGGGCCGGTCATCAAACAAAAACCGCGTTTCCTGCGAGCAGGAACGCGGTTTTTGTTTTCTTCCCTTATATCAATATATCAATACATCCCTCCTGCGGGTGCTGCAGGAGCAGCCGGTGCAGGTTCTTTGATTGTTGATACAGCAGCTTCTGTTGTAAGGAAGCTTGATGCTACAGAGCATGCGTTCTGAAGAGCACTTCTTGTGACCTTGGCGGGATCAAGGATTCCGTCTTCGATCATGTCGACATATTCTTCCTTGTATGCATCAAAGCCAACGCCCATCTTGGACTCCTTGACTTTATTGACGATAACAGATCCGTCAAGTCCTGCATTTACAGCGATCTGATAGAGCGGAGCTTCGAGTGCCTTAAGAACGATCTTTGCGCCTGTCTTCTCATCGCCTTCGAGGTCCTTTGTTGCATCCTTGACCTTGCCGCTCGAGTGGATATATGCTGAACCGCCACCGAAGATGATACCCTCTTCAACAGCAGCACGTGTTGCGTTCAGAGCATCTTCCATGTGGTACTTCTCTTCCTTCATTTCTGTCTCTGTTGCAGCACCTACACGGATTACCGCTACGCCGCCTGCAAGTTTTGCAAGGCGTTCCTGAAGTTTCTCTTTGTCGAAGTCTGACTTTGTATCTTCGATCTGTCTCTTGATCTGAGCAACTCTGTCAGCAATAGCGTCCTTGCCGCCTTCGCCACCGACGATAACTGTGTTCTCCTTCTTGACCTTGACGCTCTTCGCGCGGCCAAGCTGCTCGATCTTGGCATCCTTGAGTTCAAGGCCGATCTCAGAACTGATGACCTGTCCGCCTGTAAGGATTGCGATATCTTCGAGCATTGCTTTTCTTCTGTCGCCATATCCGGGAGCTTTGACTGCTACTACGTTGAATGTGCCACGCAGTTTATTGACAATAAGTGTTGTGAGAGCTTCGCCGTCAACGTCTTCTGCGATGATGAGGAGCGGTCTGCCCTGCTTTACGATATCTTCAAGTAACGGAAGAATATCCTGGATATTTGAGATCTTCTTATCTGTGATAAGGATGTATGGATCTTCAAGGTTTGCTTCCATCTTGTCTGTATCAGTTGCCATATATGCGCTGACATAGCCACGGTCGAACTGCATACCTTCTACAAGCTCAAGCTCGTTCTGCATTGTCTTGGATTCCTCGATAGTGATAACACCATCTTTTGAAACCTTCTCCATTGCATCAGCGATCATTGTGCCTACATCTTCTGACCCTGAAGAAACAGTAGCGATCTTCTTGATGTGATCTTTGCCGTTTACAGGAGTTGACATGCTCTTAATAGCTTCAACTGCAGCGTCAGTAGCCTTCTTCATTCCCTTGCGGAGAACGATAGGGTTAGCTCCTGCTGCCAGGTTCTTCATACCTTCGTTGATCATTGCCTGAGCGAGAACTGTTGCTGTCGTGGTGCCATCACCTGCGACATCATTTGTTTTCTCTGCTACCTGTTTGACGAGCTGTGCGCCCATGTTCTCGAAGCCATCTTCGAGATCGATCTCTTTTGCGATCGTGACACCATCGTTCGTGATGGTCGGTGCGCCGTAGCTCTTGTCGAGTACTACGTTGCGGCCCTTGGGGCCAAGTGTGATCTTTACTGTATCAGCAAGTTTGTTCATACCTGCTGCAAGAGCAGTCCTTGCATCTTCGCCATGTTTTAATTCTTTTGCCATGATAAATTATCCTCCAAATGTAGTATATTTTCTTTCTGAATGCCTGATACTTACTCGATTACTGCAAGAATATCGCTCTGCTTTACAATGATATATGAAACATCATCAAGCTTGACTTCTGTTCCGGCATACTTGGAATAAATGACCTTGTCGCCGTTCTTAACTTCCATCTTGACTTCCTTGCCGTCAACAACTCCGCCGGGGCCTACTGCGATGACCTCAGCCTGCTGCGGTTTCTCCTTCTCGTTGCCCGGGAGAACGATGCCTGATGCTGTCGTCGTCTCTGCTTCAAGTGCTTTCAAAACAACTCTGTCTGCCAAAGGTACTAACTTCATGATAAATTCCTCCTTGATATTGATATATTTATAAGTCAAAACATATCTTTTAATTTGTGTTGTTAGCACTCATTTCTCTCGAGTGCTAACTCTGAGAGATATAATAGTTTCCGCCATAAATGAATGCAAACTATTTCCTGTAGATATGGCATTTTACTCGTTATTTCTTTAAATATCTCGTTTTTTCTCAGTTTTATACATCATGACATGATTTAATACTTTGTTAATAATTGATATTCTCTGCAGATATCTCGCTCAGGCTTCCGACAAACATGATATATCTAAAAAAGGGACAGCCCTACAGACAGCTGTCCCTGATTCCTGTAAATTATTGCCGCAAAGCAGCTTATTACTCCTGTTTTGCCTGTTTCATAAGTTTTATCTCAGCCTGTGCCGCAGCCAGTCTTGCGATCGGGACACGGAAAGGTGAGCAGCTTACATATGTCAGACCGACTCTGTTGCAGAACTCGATAGATGCAGGATCACCGCCATGCTCGCCGCAGATACCAAGTTTGATATCGGGACGGACTTTCTTGGCTTTCTCTGTAGCCATCTCTATGAGCTGGCCGACACCGTTCTGGTCGAGATGTGCGAACGGATCTGCTTCGTAGATCTTGGACTTGTAATAATCCTGCAGGAACTTTCCGGAATCATCACGTGAGAAACCGAATGTCATCTGAGTCAGATCGTTTGTTCCGAATGAGAAGAACTCTGCCGACTGAGCTATC
>JAAZDA010000186.1 GCA_012512995.1 Clostridiales bacterium
AACAATACTAGAGTCTACTTCCTTCCAGTTACCAAGAGCGTCGTAATACCAAATATTACCTTTATCTGCAGGCATACATATAATAGCATCAGGATTATGCTTCAATATTTCGTTTATAGCTTTATTCAAAACCTTTTGATATCCCTCATATTGAGAGTTATATACCATTGAATCTGATAATTGATCACCCGTTGTTATCATTTCAGCATTACCAATAACACCAATATCAATATTACTAAACACCATCTTTGAAACTGGATCTATCGTTTTAAATACAGAAATACTAATAATAACAAGAGTCAAACCTTGCGCTAATGTTCGGACAATATCTTTGGAAAGTGAACACAGGCCTGCACATGCCACCAAATATAATGGGGCAATTATAGCTCCAAGATACTGTTGTTCCATTAACGAGTTGCGAACAACTGAATCCCTTCGCTCCATCTTGTATGATGTTTTCAGTTAGAAAACACCATATCTCCTTTCCTTTTTCATATCGTGGTTAAATACAATTCAGATACTGTGGACTTTTAATTTTTCCCTGTAGCTTCGACTACTCGACTGGAGTGTATTGCCGCTGCCTTTATCTGAATTGTTTATCAGCTGGATGTGCCATGTTCCACCAGAGCACTCATTTCAATCAAGTCTACGATGATAATCGCGTGTGGATATCACGGTATCAGACTTTATGAAAGGGAGGTATAACCTCATGATCTACGTTGGCGTTGATATTGCCAAGCTCAACCATTTCGCATCAGCCTTGTCTTCTGATGGCGAAGTACTCATCGAACCGTTCAAATTTACAAATGACCGTGATGGATTCGATCTGCTGGAATCTAAGCTCGAATCATTCGAGAAGGACAGCATCATCATCGGTCTTGAATCGACGGCACACTATGGCGACAACCTTGTCCGGTACTTTGTTGCTGATTCTTACAACGTGTGTGTTATCAACCCTATCCAAACGTCTACTATGCGGAAGAACAACATCCGCAAGACTAAAACGGATAAAGTCGACACATTCATCATTGCCAAGACGTTAATGTTACAGAAAGACCGTCGATTGATCTCGTTCTATGATCTTGATCTGATGGACCTTAAAACGCTTGGCCGCTTTCGTCAAAAGACAGTCAAGCAGCGGACCCGCCTAAAGATCCAGCTGACTGCCTATGTCGACGAAGTGTTCCCAGAACTGCAGTATTTCTTCAGATCCGGACTGCACCAAAAATCTGTCTACGCTCTCCTTAAGGAGGCGCCTACACCGAAAGAGATAACTTCTCTGCATATGACTCATCTTGCAAAACTGCTCGAAGTCTCCTCACGAGGACACTTTACTAAAGAGCAGGCTAAAGAACTAAGAGCTCTTGCAAAGAGGTCTGTCGGTGCTAACGACAGTGCCCTATCTATTCAGATAACTCACACGATCTCACAGATCGAGTTACTGGATAGCCAGTTAAAGAAGATCGAGGCTGAAATGACTGATATCATGCAATTTCATGATTCAGTTATCTTGTCCATCCCAGGTATCGGCTTTATTAACGGAGGGATGATCCTTGGTGAGATCGGTAATATATACCGATTCTCCAGCCCCTGTAAGCTGCTCGCATTTGCCGGTCTTGATCCTTCTGTGTATCAGTCCGGTAATTTCAACGCTAAGAGCACTCGGATGTCTAAAAGAGGCTCCCGCGCACTGCGATATGCACTGGTAAATGCAGCTCACAATGTAGTAAAAAGCAATGCCACCTTCAAGAACTACTATGATAAAAAGATGGCCGAAGGCCGGTCACATTACAACGCTCTTGGGCACTGTGCCGGCAAGCTTGTCAGGATCATCTGGAAGATGCTCACTGACAATGTCGAATTCAACCTCGAATAAATGAGGTCCGTATATCAATATCGATAGATTTTGAAAATGCACCCTAAGGGAGCATTATTAAAGTTACCCTTTTACCATCGACATGAAAAAAACAATTTCCGGCTAATTTCTTATTGACTTTTCATAGCTGGTCTCCATTACAGAGATTTCACCACTACTACGGATTCATCCGCACCTGACTGGTACATCACTATTCTCACCCTTGATACTATGTTCTTGGGCTTTCGCTTTACATTACCAGTCCGGCTTCTCCTGTTCCATAGAAGAGCCTGTGTCATTCTCCTGGCGCCTTTACACCGACAGCCATCCAGCCAGTTATCAGGTCACTTCTGGATTCATCAGGTGTGGGTAAAACACACCATTTTGACTGTGCTCTTGTATTAACGATGCTTCATCGGACACTTCACTTTCGTTCAGCTTAATGACACTCACATGACTGCTTATGCAGCCTTTTCCCTTACGTTCAATACCATGGCTTTAGACCACAGCACCTAAGGGCTGTTTGGAACCTCTGCCTGAACAGCGATCCAGAGGGGCCTGCCCTCATCTCTTCTACAGCATCGCCGCTCTCGCAACGTTCAGGACACACTTTTTCGTTTACGAAGTTATGACC
>JAAZDA010000187.1 GCA_012512995.1 Clostridiales bacterium
CCATATGGTAGGTTCTTACCTTGCCCCCTATCTCCAGCTTTACCTCCCCGAAATCATACTCCAGACGATCACCCAATTCGTACTCTTGCCGGATAAAGCATTTCGGGTGGCTTTTACGCAGCCGATTAATTTCTGTGTTGATGCTCGACAAGCTGATGTCATAGCCTTCACAAACCAGCTTTTCATGGATTTGTTTCTTGGTCAGCTGTTGTTTATGGGCACCAAGTCTCCTATCCTTGCGCGCCTCTTCCTTTAGTATTTCTTCCAGACGTGAAAGAATAGCATCTGTCAGCTTGCGCCTTTTCCGACCACTGCTATCGTATTGAGGGGCACTACACATCTCTTGCTGCAAATCTTTAATATCCTCTACTGGTGCAGACAACTTTGCTTTTTCTTCACTATATTTTCGCCAGTAGCGCGCCACTGTTTTCCGATCGCATCCAATTTCCTTTGCTATCCAACGGTTCGAATGACCGTGCTCTTTTAAGCCTATGATCCGCATTTTATCCACTATACTTTTCATCCTTTCCCTCCATGCTTGTATTCTACAATAGCAGGAGGCTTTTTGTTCCCTATAGTGGACCAGTTTTCAATTGCAATATCTCTCTTTTTTGGGCCCTTTTTAGACTACCATATACACGGATCCCGATAAGATCACTGTGGTCCAGATCGCACCGAGCGTTCGAACGGCCTGGGGAGAAAACCTTGGACTTTCGCCGGAGTTCGCGACAGCTAAGAGACTTGTGTCTGCACTGAGAAAAATGGGCTTCAACTATATATTTGACACCGATTTTTCAGCTGATCTCACCATAATGGAAGAAGGATCTGAATTTGTCGAGAAGCTTAAGAATGCAGGCCTGATCCCAGGCAAAACTAAAGAAGACGTCGGAGATGGAAATTCAGAGCCGGAGAAATTTCCGATGTTCACGTCGTGTTGCCCAGGCTGGGTGCGATTCGTGAAGTCACGTTATCCTGAGTTTGTTGGTAATCTGTCCACGGCCAAGTCCCCTCAGGCAATGTTCGGAGCGATAGCAAAGAGCTATTATGCTGATCTTATGGGTGTGGATCCGAACAGGATATTCTGCATTTCAATCATGCCGTGTCTTGCCAAAAAGCACGAGTGCGACATCCCGAATATCAACGGTGCAGATGCCGGCAAGGATGTCGATGTAGTTCTGACCACAAGAGAAGTCGTCAGGATGATAAGGGCTGAGAATATTATTCCTTCAGCTCTTAAGGAAGAAGAATTCGATGTGCCTCTTGGAGTCGGGTCAGGTGCAGGTGAGATATTCGGAGCTACAGGAGGTGTAATGGAAGCGGCACTTCGGAGTGCATATTTCCTTGTGACAGGGACAAACCCGGATCCCGATGCATTCAAAGACGTCAGGGGAATCAAGGGCTGGAAGGAAGCGACATTCGAGATAGCCGGAGTGCCGCTCCATGTGGCGGTCGCAAACGGACTTTCAAATGCCAGAGACCTGCTGGAAGCACTTAAAAAGGGCGAAGTAAAATATGATTTTGTCGAAGTCATGGCCTGCCCGGGAGGCTGTGTCGGCGGAGGTGGTCAGCCAATTCACGACAGGACAGAGATGGCGAAGGAAAGAGGCCAGATCCTGTACGATCTCGATAGAAATAATCCAATAAGATTCTCACATGAGAACCCGTCTATCATAAAGTGTTATGAGAATTACCTGCAAAGGCCGCTTTCACACAGAGCGCATCAGCTGTTGCATACAGATCATAACGGTTGGTCTCTGCAGGATCTTAAGTATGGGGCAGAATTAAGGACAGATGAAAAAAGCTCCTTAACAGACAAACATTGAGCCGTTGAGTTTTGCTCTGCTCATAGGTATAATTACAGTAAAATGCCATAGGGAATTGCGAGGCTGTGAAATGTGCCTTTGCGGTTCCCCTGCATTGACGAGACGAATAACTGATTCTTCGTCAGGGAGTGGAGGAAAGCAATGGGTCTTTTCGGCAAAAAGAAAAAGGAAGAAAACGATATTCCGGTAAATGATACGGAAGAGAAGGATAAAGCAGGATCAGAAATTTCAGAAGACGCGGAAGATGATATCCCGAAGAAAAAGCCGCTCCGCAAAATGAGCCGGATGGAGCTTATAGATCTGATTTATGCGTTGGCTGTTAAAAACCAGGAACTTAAGGCGGCAGCAGGTGAGGTGAAAGCATCTGCAGAAGATAAAGAAAGTGCAGATGCCGGCGATAAAGATATAGATATCTCACTTGCCGACAGCAAGAAGGCAACGCATGAAAGCGGAGCAGTGCATGACGCAGATGCAGGTCATGACGGCAATGCCGGTGATGCCGGTGACGGCACAAAGGAACATATTGCTGACAGCAGTGATGATGAAGAGCCCGGCATGGCAGATACTGCGAATGAGACCGAAATTCCAGATGATGGCAAGACATCGGTTTATGGACAGAAGGCAGTAGGCAAAACACCTGCTGACGTTGTCCTTCGCAATGCGCAGGCCCAGGCAGCACGCATTATCCAGAATGCTCATGCAGAGGCCGGGAATGAACTGAAGGCAGCTGTTGAATCACACAACAAAGCAGATGAGAAACTGAAAGATGCTGAGGAGAAGCTCGCTGCTGCTGAAGCAAAGCTGGGTGCAGCTGAATCTGACAGTATAACAGCTGAGAAAATGCATCTCGATGAACTTAAGAAAAAACAGGATGATGTGGAGAGCGATACTCAGAAACTTCGCGAAGAAAGCGAGAG
>JAAZDA010000188.1 GCA_012512995.1 Clostridiales bacterium
CCGTTCAGCCCGAGCGAGCTTGTAGCCAGGGTCAAGGCGCATCTGGCACGTTATGAAAGGCTTGTCGGAGCCGGGCAGCCTGAAAATGACGTGATAGAAATAAGAGGACTGAAGATAGACAAAACCGCAAGGCGTGTCTTTATTGACGGGGTGGAAAAACAGTTCACGACAAAGGAATTCGATCTACTCACATTCCTTGCTGAGCACCCGAATCACGTATACTCAAAAGAAGAACTCTTCCGCGAGATCTGGGACATGGATTCGATCGGTGACATAGCTACAGTCACTGTCCACATAAAGAAGATCCGTGAGAAGATAGAGTACGATACTTCAAAACCTCAGTATATCGAGACAATATGGGGTGTCGGCTACAGATTCAAGATATAAGGGGCACGGCTCCGGAAAGACATGGTAATACATAATGGAATTTATGCTTGACTGGGGAGAATATGCGGCGCGCGCCAGAGCAATGGTGGCAGAGGGGTGCGTACTGCTAAGAAACGAAGACAAAACATTACCTCTCCGCAAAAATGACAGAGTTTCCATATTCGGGCGGGCACAGTTCGAATACTATAAATCCGGAACAGGTTCAGGTGGAATGGTAAATGCTGCCTATTCAGTATCAATACCTGAAGGACTCAGTAAACAGGGGATTGTGCTGAACGAAAAACTTGCCGGCAAATATCACGCTTACATTGAAGAGAACCCATTCGACAAGGGAAAGGGCTGGGCTCAGGAACCGTTTTCCCAGATCGAGATGCCGCTTGATGACGAAACGGTCAGGCAGGCCGCTCTTGAATCTGATATTGCGATAATCATCATCGGGAGATCTGCTGGCGAGGATCGCGACACGTCAACTGAAAAAGGCAGCTTCCTGCTTTCCGACGAGGAAGAAAACGAGATTTCCATCGTGACAAAGTATTTCTCACGGACCGCTGTGCTCCTTAATGTCGGGAATATCATAGACATGAAATGGGTAGATGAGTACAGGCCAGGGGCTGTCATGTATGTCTGGCAGGGAGGACAGGAAGGCGGCAATGGAGTTGCGGATGTTCTCACAGGGGCGGTGGATCCCAGCGGGCATCTCGCTGACACAATCGCGAATGACATAGAAGATTACCCCTCGACTGCGAATTTCGGAGATCCGGATCGCAATTTATACACAGAAGACGTTTATGTAGGCTACAGATATTTTGAGACCTTTGCCAGAGACAAAGTCCTGTATCCTTTCGGATTCGGCCTTTCATATACGAATTTTGAAATGGAGCCAGTGGGATTTGATGCGCCCGGCAAGGAAATCCTTGTGCGAATAAAGGTCACAAATACTGGCGATACAATGGGCAAACAAGTAGTCCAGATATATGTTAAACCGCCGCAGGGAAGGATAGCAAAGCCGTTCAGGAACATGGTGAGTTTTGTCAAAACAAATGAACTGGAGCCGGCTGAGAGCCAGACACTCACATTTGTTTTTCCGGTGGAGGATATGGCGTCGTTCGACGATACCGGTGCTACAGGAGGAGCTTCATCGTTTGTTCTTGAGCCGGGCTGTTACAAAGTCTATGCGGGTTTTGATGTCCGCAGCGCGAAATTTGTGGGAAAACATATGCAGGAGCAGCTTCGTGTGACTGAAAAGTGTACTCAGGCATGCGCGCCTGCTATCGGGTTCAGGAGACTGACAGCCGGCGGCGATCCCGACAATGATACAGCGGAAGCGGAATATGAAGATGTCACGGTCGCAAAGACCGATCTTAAGAAACGTATTGAAGACAACAGGCCGGAAAGCCGCGAATGCAAAGGCGACCAGGGAATACGCCTCGTAGATGTGCGTGATGGCAGACATAAGATGGACGAGTTCGTGGATCAGCTTAGTGACGACGAACTTATATGGCTGACCAGAGGTGAGGGAATGTGCTCTCCAAAGGTCACACCGGGCGTAGCAGCTGCATTTGGCGGTGTCACAGAGGAACTCAGGCATTACGGAATACCGGTAGGAGCATGTTCGGATGGACCGAGCGGCATAAGGATGGATTCCGGGGCAATGGCATTCAGTAACCCATCGGGGACACTTATAGCATGCTCTTTCAACACCATGCTGACCTCGAGGCTTTTTGAATATCAGGGCCGTGAGCTGAGGATGAACCGCATTGATACACTTCTCGGACCGGGAATCAATATTCACAGGAATCCACTTAACGGTAGAAATTTTGAGTACTTTTCAGAGGATCCGTATCTCACGGGGATGATGGCATCTGCGGAACTGCTTGCAATGCACAGGAGCGGAACTACAGGGACAATAAAACATTTTGCATGTAACAGCCAGGAAACAAAGAGAAATCACGCTGATCCTGTCGTCTCTGAGCGGGCACTCAGAGAAATTTATCTCAAGCCATTCGAGATGGCGGTGAAGAAGGGCGGAGCTTACTGCATAATGACTACATATGGCCCACTTAACGGAATCTGGACAGCGGGCAATTATGACCTGAACACCACGATACTACGCGGAGAATGGCATTACACCGGGATAGTCATGACTGACTGGTGGGCATCAATGAGCGATGATGATGGAAATGTTGATCGCTCGCATACAACTGAAATGGTCCGTGCGCAGAACGATGTCTACATGGTGACAGATGATTCAAAGAGCAATTCATCAGGAGATGATACGGCGGAGGGACTTGCTGAAGGAAGAATCACAAGAGGCGAATTACTGCGGAATGCTTCAAACATATGTCGTGTTCTGATGAATATGCCGGCCATGGAATTCTTCCTTGGGAATAATGATGAAATCGAAGAAAAGGGGAGACCCTCCACGGATGATGAAAAATGCCTGAGTCAACCATCCGCTGAAGAAAAGGACGGGTGTTGCAGGCTGGATGTTTCGGGTCTTGTTACTGAAGGCGGCACATCAGATATCTACTGTGTAACAATCCCTGATCATGGTATATACAAGCTTTCGATGGATATCAGTTCAGACCTGTCGAAGATAGCTCAGATCTCAGTGTCTGTATATGTGAACAATACTATCAAAGGCAGCTTTACGGCGAACGGAACAGAAGGAAAGGTCATAAGAAAAGAAATAGAATTTGACTCAACTATGCAGACTGACAATTATATCAAAATATATTTTGCCCAGAGCGGACTTAAAGTACATGCTGCAGAAGTCAGACTGAAAGAATGAAACGGTATAAAGTTGCGAAAATACGAAAAAACAGATTGAAGCTTTGAAACATTGAAGCCCCGGAGCATATCAGATAAAATGTAACTTGCACAGGGGAAGGTGAAAAAAGCGTGTTAAGACTCCCGGCGGAGGTGAAAACCGAAGCCAGGAGTCTTTACTATATACAAG
>JAAZDA010000189.1 GCA_012512995.1 Clostridiales bacterium
GCAAGTTTGGCGAGGTTCGGCTTGCAATTGGCATTCCTCCATGTTATGTTTTACAAATAAGGCGTTTATCAGCCTTTTCTATTCTCATTTTCTTACACCTACTTTTCAACTACTACGCATCTTGTCAAACGTACATCTTTATCAAACACATCTGGAGAACGCACATGCATAAAATCTCAGCAGAATTACTTACAAGGAAGCATCATCTCGAAGGCATCATAAAAAATCTCACGAAAAAGTTGGAAAAAGCTCCTTCTGGCGGGCTCAAATGTTGCAGGCATGGAAATTCATTTTTTTATTATCACACTGTGCCCGGAAAGAACAATCACAGCTACATTCGCTCAAAAGACAGGAAGAAAGCCGCTGCTCTCGCCCAGAAAGAATACTATCTAAAGGCTCTACGCCTGGCTGAGAATGAACTTGCTCAGATAAATTACAAATGCAAGTCATACCCGGGCAAAACATATGAAGAGGCAATTCTTGAGATGAGCCAGGGAAAACGTCTGCTTGTTAATCCGATATGGCTCCCGGACAAAGAATTCTTTGAGCAGTGGCAGGCGCAGACATATGTAGGAAAAGGGTTCACTGAGAATGATAAAGACGGATTTTATACAGAAAAAGGCGAAAGAGTGAGGTCAAAATCAGAAGCTTTGATTGCTAATACCCTGTCTCGATTTCACGTTCCCTATCTTTACGAATACCCACTTAAAATCAATGAACTTGGACTGATTCACCCTGATTTCAGGGTCATAAACATTCGTACCCGACATGAGTTTTTCTGGGAACACAATGGTAAAATGAATGACACGACATACGGCAACGGCTTTGCTAACAGATACCAGAAAATGATCCAAAACAATTTCTATCCAGGTTACAACCTGATCATGACCTTTGAATCTGGCGATTATCCCCTGAGCCAGCTGGTTATTGATAAGACTGTAAAAGAGTATCTGCTGTGATCTATTGACCAGTCTCATGATCGAACAAGTAGACTTAACATGATTCTCACTCCTCGTAGTCGACATTGCTAAGCCAATATTCTTGCCATTCTCACTCCGCGTAGTCGACGTTGACATCATAGGCAGGGAGAGCCGCTGTCAGCGTAGTCACATAGTTATAGAGATCCGGCGAAATTGCCTGAAGAGCCGTGGGATTCACTATGGACAATTCAAATGCATCAGCCCAGGCCTCGCTCTGATTGTAAAGTGATGGAGCCGCTGAGTAGGCGCTGTAGTTAATGATCTGAGAGCCGTAAGCATTATAGTAATTTATCCAGTCATTGCTGTTCGAAATAGCAAATAACGTTCCAGTCGCAGCTCCTGTCGCAGTATCGATATAATGCCCTGTCTCGTGAATAAGACGATAGGAGTCGATTTTTGTTTTGGCACTCGTATCTGTCTGGATCTCAATGGTTCCATCCTTGACTCTTGTTGTGAATGCCAGCTCTCCTGTGCTCTGATAAATGTAACTCTGATATGTCGGATGTGTGGTGAGAGCCGCCACTCCGACGCGCGAATCGCCGTAAGTCGTGATGCGTTTTGACGTCATCTTTTCATCATTGTACGCGATAAGATAAATCTTTACGTTGTCGGCTATGAGACGTTGCTGGACGTTCGTTGGCAGCATCAGATAATAGGCCGTGTTATTGTATGCTTTGGTCGTGCTCACCGACGGCGAGAAGTAGAGCGGAGAATTCGGGATCTGAGTGAAACTGGTATCCGGCAGCGTGTGCGCAGCCTTTACAGTAACGCCCGATGCGGGAAGCGCGAATGCAAAACAAGTGGCCATTGCTGCTGCACAAACAAGTGCCAGAACTTTCCTGCACCTGGAGCCAAACTTGAAAC
>JAAZDA010000190.1 GCA_012512995.1 Clostridiales bacterium
CCTCTTCGCTTGAAGCGACCGGCAAGATCAAATACATGATCCTCGACAAGACCGGCACTCTCACGGAAGGCAAACCTGAGGTGACCGATGTCATCCCCGCAGCCGGCGTGGATTCCGGGCATCTCGTCGGGATTGCAGGTGCGCTTGAAGCAATGAGTGAACATCCGCTGGCAACGGCAGTAAGAGACTACGCAGAAAAAGCGAATAACAATAACAACAATTCGGGAAATTCAGGCAATGGCCCGGATCAGGCAGACAGGCAGATTTCATCAACAATCATAACCAATTTCAAAGCGCTCCCCGGCCACGGCGTGAGCGGCACACTTCCATCCGGCAAAACTGTCATTGGCGGAAACGCTGCGCTGATGACAGAAAACGGTGTTGTAGAGCCGATTTCAGACTTGAGCATGACCGATCCTGTTTCAGATGTGACTGTCAACATGCGCACACGCGGCGAAGAACTCTCTGTCGAAGGCAAAACTCCTCTGTATTTTGCTGAGGACGGTAAACTCCTCGGCATTATCGCAGTCGCAGATGTCGTAAGAAGCGACAGTCACGAAGCACTTGGCATCATGGCCCGTCTTGGCATTCGGGTAATGATGCTCACCGGAGACAACCGCAGAACAGCTGTTGCCATCGGAAAACAGCTTGGACTTGAAGAAGATCAGATAATCTCAGATGTTTTGCCTGATGGAAAGGCCGCGGTCGTGCAGCAGGTCAGAAAATCCGGGCTCACCGCTGTTGTCGGCGATGGCATAAATGATGCGCCGGCATTAACAGGCGCTGACGTCGGCATCGCGATCGGAGCCGGCGCCGATGTGGCTATAGATGCCGCGGATGTCGTTCTCATGAAGTCATCACTCATCGACGCGGCCGGCGCTGTGCGTCTCTCAAGAGAAACACTCCGCAACATTCACGAGAATCTCTTCTGGGCGCTGTTCTACAACGCGCTCTGCATACCGGTCGCGGCAGGAGCACTGATACCGGCGTTCGGAATTGTTTTGAATCCCATGTTTGGCGCGGCCGCTATGAGCCTGTCAAGCCTGTTCGTCGTCGGCAACGCCCTCCGGATGAATCTTTTCGACGTCCACTCAGGCAAACACGACAAACGGCGCGGTTTCACACGCGCCTCGTCCGCGACACGCGAATTGCCGCCGGCCCCGGATCTCGGCCTGCTCACAGCATGCCCATTACCTGGAGTAAAGGCACATTCAGAAGATGACACGGCCTCAATGAACAATACCAGTTCCAGCAAATCAATCACACCAAAGGAGAATACAAAAATGAGTAACCTGACAAAAGAAATATCAGTAACAGGAATGATGTGCGAGCACTGCGTTGCACATGTGAAATCCGCCCTCGAGGCTGTCGACGGCGTGACCGCCGCAGACGTGAGTCTCGCTGACAAGAAGGCAGTCGTGACGCTGTCACATGATGTCAACAATGATGCTCTGGTAAAGGCAGTTGTCGATGCCGGCTACGAGGCTGAAGTGCGCTGAGATACAGGCGCACTTTCTATATGAGCGCAAACTGTCTTCCAGTAGCTTTTGCGCTCACTTTTCCGGAACACTGTCGTCTTTCAGCAAGCCTCTCTGACTGTATTTATCAAAAGTTTAGAATTGGCATGTTGACATCAATATCATATGTCTGTATTATATGTAGCGTGCTACAGATTGTTGCTGTGATTTACCGAATGGGGTAGCAGCAGTTTACTTAAATCCATGAAAACCAAATCTCAGCACAAAATTTTCATGTTTACTATTTGCAGAAAGGAATATCACAGCATATGGAGTCTCACATTGGTTATCTGATAAAGTCCATAAACGACAAGATCAAGGTACATGCTGACGCTGATCTTAAGAGTCACAATCTGACCCTGTCGCAGAGCCGGGTCCTGATGTTTCTTGTAAAGAATGACGGAAAAGCCACTCAGAAAGAGATCGAGGATTTCCTCAAAGTCTCGCATCCGACAGTTGTAGGCCTTGTGTCCAGAATGAAGGAGAACGGTTTTGTAACAGTAATGCAGGACACCGATGACAGGCGCAACAAGGTCGTCACTCTCACAGATACTGCCATAAAGACCGGTTCCAACATGGATAAAGTTGTCGCCGGGATGGAAGCCAAAATGCTCAAATCACTCTCCGCGGAACAGATTAAGCAGCTTACTGAGATGCTGGAGACAATCTACCGGAACATAAAATAAGGAACAAGATATTTTTTTGGTTAAATATGTAGCGTGCTACAAATTCAAAGGAGGAAGTCCATGATACGTACCTTGTTCAAAAGTCTTTGCGAACATAAGAAAGGCTCAATAACAACTGTCATTCTATCAATAATCGAGGTGGTTTTCGAAATCATTATCCCTCTTTGCATGTCAGACCTGATAGATTTCGGCATCAATGAAGGTTCAATGAGCGAAGTGTGGAAATACGGAATTGTGCTTCTCATCTTCGCGGTGCTCGAGCTCATAACAGGCGTGCTCTCAGCGCATGTCGCCGCCAGATGTTCGGCAGGTTTTGCCGCGAACCTGAGGCAGGATATGTACGACAACGTGCAGACATTTGCTTTCTCAAACATTGACAGATTTTCGACATCTTCCATCGTCACACGCCTCACTACCGACGTGACCAACATCCAGAACGCCTGGCAGATGCTGATCAGAATGGCGGTCAGAGGCCCGGTCATGATGATCTTCTCAATAATCGTCTCCTTCAGTATCAGCAAGGACATCTCGCTCATTTTTCTCATCGCGATACCTGTACTTGCAGTTGGGCTCTTCCTCGTAGTGCGCGGTGTCAATCCGATTTTCAAGCGGGTATTCAAAACATATGATGAGCTCAACAATGTCGTACAGGAGAACGTTAAGGGCATCCGCGTAGTCAAAACTTTCAATCAGCAGGATCATGAAATCACAAAATTCAACGGCATATCAAAGCGTATCTTCACTGATTTTGCAAAAGGTGAACGGCTTATCGCATTCAACTCACCGCTTATGCAGGCCTGCATGTATGCCTGTATGCTGCTTATTTCCTGGCTCGGTGCCAAAGCTATCGTCGCTTCCGGAAACAACGCAGCTCTCGGTCTCACGACAGGTGAGCTCACGGCTCTCATAACTTACGCCATGCAGATCCTGACAAGTCTCATGATGCTCTCGATGGTCTTTGCAATGATCACTATCTCAGCATCCTCGATGAGCAGAGTCGCAGAACTCCTTGATGAAACGACAGACATCAGAAATCCAGAAGATCCGGTCATGGAAGTAAAGAACGGGAACATTTGTTTTGACCATGTGGACTTTACATACGCATCAACATCAGACAAAAAGGTGCTTGACGACATACATCTCACCATCAGGTCCGGCGAAACAGTCGGCATAATCGGTGGCACCGGTTCATCCAAATCGAGCCTTGTGCAGCTCATTCCGAGGCTTTACGACGTGACAGAAGGCGCTCTCTCAGTGGGTGGGGTGGACGTCAGAAAATACGACCTCGAGGCGCTGCGCGGGGCAGTCGCAATGGTCCTTCAGAAGAACGAGCTCTTCTCGGGAACTATCAAAGAGAACCTTTGCTGGGGCAACGAAAATGCCACTGACGATGAAATCAAGGAAGCATGCCGTCTCGCCTGCGCAGATGAATTCATCAACACGCTGCCCGACGGCTATGACACGCACATTGATCAGGGCGGCACAAATGTTTCAGGTGGCCAGAAGCAGAGACTCTGCATTGCGAGAGCGCTGCTCCGCAAGCCGAAGATACTGATACTCGATGACTCCACCAGCGCAGTCGACACAAAAACTGATGCCGTTATCCAGAAGTCTTTTGCCGAGTTCATCCCTGACACCACCAAGATCATCATCGCTCAGAGAATAAGCTCCATAGCTCACGCCGGGATAATAGTCGTCATGGATGGCGGTCGCATTCAGGCCGTCGGAACTCATGATGAACTGCTTAAGTCCAGCGATATTTACCGCGAAGTCTTCGAATCCCAGCAGAAAGGAAGTGCTGACAATGAATAAGAATAAAGTCGTAAATCCCGATTTGGCACAGAATAACTCAGCCCCATCCAAGAGCAGCAAGTCATCCGGCACCGGAAGTTTTGACAAAACCACTCTGAAGCGCCTGCTGTCATACATGCATCCATACAAGGCGCAGCTCATAATCGTCACTGTCTGCATCCTGCTGTCGGCGCTCGCGAGCGCAGCATCATCATTATTCCTCGAGACGCTGATAGACGACTACATCACGCCGCTTCTTGGCTCTGACTCCCCGGTATTCTCCGGACTTCTCAAGGCTCTCGCGGTGCTCGCCGTCATCTACTTTGTCGGCACTCTGGCCAACCTAATGTACAACCGCATGATGGTCACGATCGCACAGGGGACACTCAAAACAATCCGTGATGATATGTTTTCCAAAATGCAGCGGCTGCCTGTGAGCTTCTTCGACAGGCACACGCACGGCGAAATAATGAGCCTTTACACCAACGACACCGACACGCTCCGCCAGATGATCGCACAGTCCATGTCGCAGGTAATCTCATCTGTTTTCACGATAGTTGCGGTCTTCTTCTGCATGCTATACATCAGTATATGGCTCACGCTCGTCGTGATTGTCGCCATGTTCTTTACTCTGAAGATCGCAGCTTACGTCGCCGGCAAAAGCGGTTCGTCATTCGTTGCGCAGCAGCGCACTCTCGCCGATCTTGACAGCTATGTCGAGGAAATGGTGAACGGACAGAAGGTCATTAAAGTATTTTGCCACGAAGACAAAACAAAAGAAGAAATGCGTGTTAAGAATAAGGCCTGGGAGACCAGCGCCGGAACGGCAAACGGTCACGCAAACGCAATGATGCCGATGATGAATGCGCTCGGCTACATTCAATATGTGATCATCGCAGTGCTCGGCGCCTACATGGCGATTGCGGGAATCACCAACCTCGGGATCTTCGGGACAAACTCGATGACACTCGGCATGATAGCATCATTTCTGACACTGTCGCGCAACTTCACGAACCCGATCTCGCAGATTTCAAACCAGTTCAACTCGATTGTCACAGCGCTCGCCGGTGCTGCCAGAATATTCAAGTTCATGGACGAAGCACCGGAGACTGACAACGGTTATGTAACACTTGTCAATGCCAGGGAAGAGAATGGTGTCATCACAGAAACCCCTGAGCACACCGGCCTCTGGGCGTGGAAACATCCCCATGGCGACGGCACTCTCACCTACACAAAGCTCGAGGGACGCATTGTTTTCGACCATGTAGACTTCTCCTATGTCCCCGGCAAAACTGTCCTTCACGACATTACTCTCGAGGCTGAGCCCGGTCAGAAGATTGCGCTCGTCGGCGCGACCGGGGCTGGCAACACTACCATCACAAACCTCATCAATCGCTTTTATGATCTTGACGACGGCAAGATAAGATACGACGGAATAAACATCAACAAGATTAAAAAGGCAGACCTTCGCCGCAGCCTCGGCGTGGTCCTGCAGGAAGTGAATCTTTTCACAGGGACCGTTATGGAAAACCTGCGCTACGGCAATGAAAACGCCACTGACGAGCAATGCAGAAATGCGGCAAAACTTGCGAACGCGGACGGTTTCATCGGAATGCTCCCAAATGGTTACAACACTGTCCTCAAGGGTGACGGCAGCGGCCTTTCACAGGGTCAGCGGCAGCTGATTTCCATAGCAAGGGCCGCTGTATCGGATCCGCCTGTCATGATACTCGACGAGGCGACATCCTCAATTGATACCAGAACTGAAGCACTGGTACAGGGCGGCATGGACAGGCTCATGAGTGGGCGCACGACATTTGTCATAGCTCACCGCCTCTCGACTGTACAGAACTCAGATATCATCATGGTCATGGATCACGGCAGCATCATCGAGCGCGGTGACCACGCGGCTCTGATCGCGAAGAAAGGAACCTACTACCAGCTCTATACCGGTGCTTTCGAGTTGGAGTAACAGCAAAAACGCGTCGGCCTTTGGCCGGCGCGTTTTTTTTGCCCTGTGAGGTCATGATGCCGGAAAGTTAAGCACTGATGGCTTGTTTGCGGGCGCCGTGCTAATGTTTTTTATACCTACCCTTCAAGAACATTCGATTTCTTTACAAAAGGTAAAACATTTGTCTCTCCATTTTCCAATATACTTAATAGTCTGCAAGCAGAACCGGTAGGATGGTTTGTTCCTTTTTCCCATGCTTCGACTGTTTTTGGAGATACTCCGATATAATCAGCAAACACGTTTTGAGTCATACCTGCAGTATTTCTGATCCTTTTAATTTCTGTGTTATTGTATTTTTTTACAGGGTCAATTTTATAAACAGTCTTACGTCCCTTTAATTCTCCCCGTTCTATTGCGACAGCTTCATTAAGTCCTTCCATCAAATCCTCATAAAAACCACTCATTTTGTATGCCTCCAATCTTTTGATGCTTCTTCTCTCAGAATTCCAATCATTTTTTTCACACTATTCTTTTCTTCCTTCGATAAATTTGCTTTTTCATCTTTTGAAAAAACCTGTAACAAATATATTTTTTCAAAAGCGGCAAAATCAACATAGCATACTCTTGCACTACCGCTTTTTCCTTTGCCCTTAAATGCAAATCTCATCTTTCTCAGACCTCCAGTACCTTCCATTATATTTCCAGTACCAGGATCATTAAGTAGGATATTTTGGAGTTCTACCAAATCATCATCGGTGAAACCCATAGAAATCCATTTTTTCGTAAATGTTGGAACTTCAACAAAGATTCGGATCATAACACTCTCCAAACACACTGTACCCTATTTTATAGGGAATATCAATGAGGGAATTGTCTATTAGTAATCTTCTAAATGACTCAATGGCACCCGGTGCGGCTGCGGCAGGTCACAGCTCTGGGATGTTAAGCACTGATAGCTTGTTGGATGGCGCCGTGCTTAACTTTCGCGAGTTCATGTCTGCTCCGGCGTCGTCTGGTGGGACAGCAGATCATAGAAGATTTCAATCACAAAAGGTAATGTTTGATATTTTCTTCAATGTTTAGCTGACTCAATGGATTGGATTTTGACTCAAACGTCATTATCAAGTTTTGCCCGGGAAAATATCCTATCTTTTCCATAGCTCTGATTCTCTCAACAACAGTATTAGAGTATGTGCCATCATCCATCATTCCTTCGTGTTCCCAGAAATATTCTTGTCTCAAACGTATATTAAGAACACGAAAATCCGGGTGGATTTCACCGATTAACGGAACGTGCAATGGAAATTCATAATAGTATGGGACTTTAAATTTTCCGAGAGTATTGGCAATCATTATTTCTGATTTTGAACGAACCCTCTCTCCCTGATTCGTGTAGTATTCAGTTTTGTTGTCATCAGCGAAAGGCAGCTTTTCATATTCCTGGGATTTCCATTTCGCAGCATATTCAGCATCTGAGAGCCATATAGGTTCAACTAAAACTTGCTTCCCAAGTGACAATTTTGAAATGGCGGATTCAAATGTTTTGACTGGATATTCGCACCCACGAGTAGTGAGAAATATAAGCTCATTACGCGCAAGTCTTTGAACCTCAAGTAAATACTCTTTTTGAGCGAGAAGTTTGGCTTTGTTCATATCTTTGACCGAGATGTATTCATAAGATTTGCTGCCAGCCTTAGTCGAATAATAATAGTATTTTTTACCATGCTTGCTACTCCGAAGGTTTCCGTGCGGGGCTTTCCTAAGAGCCTTCTGAGTGAGTTTGATTACATCTTCGAGTTGCTTTTTTCTTAATTGCATATCTGTGATTATTTTGCTCATAGAGGCTCCTTGTGTGATGTGATTTTGAAGTTGGAGGTTCAGATGTGATGTTGAAAAATTTGGCTGATGCGCGTGCGTTTCCTGTTGCTGAATGAATGACCATGAAGCCGATTTGCGTTGATTTGATTGTAATTGGAGCGGAATCAGATTGCGTAAAGACAAATATAAGAAATCAGATAGCGCCCAGAGTTTGTTTTGGCGCTTGATAAGAGCATACATGACCGTGAGAAGTTTTACAATCGCTAAGATGTGATTTTTGCCTGTTCTGGCGGCGCCCGGTGCGGTGGCGATGGGTCGTGGCGCTGGAGAGTTAAGCACTGATGGCTTGTTTACGGACGCCGTGCTTAACTTTCGCAAGTTTATGACTGACCTTGCGGCGCCCAGTGCTGTTGCGGCTGGTTGTGGCGTGGCTGTGATGGGCTACGGCACCCGGTGCGGTCTACAGTTCTTCCAGCCTCCGCTCGCCGTAGCGCAGCGAGATCGGGCGCAGTACAAGTGCAAGAGCCGTGATAACTGCGATCACGATAAGGACGCAGACGTGGACATTTACATGAAGCATTGTAAACAGCGTAATGGCTGCCATTGCGATAACTGCACCGATAGCTATGCAGATAGCGCTGGCGGCGAGCGAATGAAAGTTCTGCTTGATCGGCACAGCTTCGTTCTGCCAGACAAGCTTGGGCCATCTGAGGTCGAACATCAGCTGTATATAATTGATCAGAAGAAGCGACGGAACGGTCAGGAGAATCATGTAGATAAGCACAATTGGAGACATCCCGTGCACAATTCCGACGATTGCCGGTATCAGTCCGTATACAAAGGTCGGACCCATCGAAAAAGGAAGCGAGCTCGCGATCTTCGCGCGGAGCTGATCCCTGTAGCTCATGGGAATAGTCTTCATGAACCAGATTTTCTGGCCTTCACGCGAAATGGTAGAAGGTGTCATCAGATCCATGCTGCCGATAAGGAACAACAGCCCCAGCATTATCAGCATGAAAATGCCGAGAGTCATGGGATCCTCCGCTTTCTCAGTAAAATACGACAGAATATTGCCTAAAGACGAAGCACCACCGGAAGCGGCAGCACTGGAGGTGATGGCTGAGCCGGAGGCAACGGCAGCACTGGAGGTGATGGCTGAGCTTGAGGCAGCGTCGGCAGAGCCGGACGAATCCGCGGAACCGGCGATCAGTATTATTCCAATGAGCAGAGGCCACAAAAGGCCCATCATCACACCGTTCATGAAATAGACCGGCGAGCGCAGGACCTTTGCGATCTCCACTCTGACATACGAGCCGAAAGCCCCGTCCTTTTTCATGAACTTCCTGGTCTCGCCCCGGCTTAGAGCGCGACGTTTAGACGAAACTTCAGACATTCCCATCGCGCCCTTTATATACAGGACACGGGCCAGCAAAAGGAAGACAAATATTGTAAGAGCCGTTGCCGCGATGAACAGGATCAGCAACAGAATATTCTCTCCTACGAGCGCACCCTGTGCAAGGTAAAGCTGAGGGAAAACATAATAAGCCCCATTAAGTTGCCTGGCTGCGCTGAGCGCGCCCATTGATAAAGCCGATCCGATGATAGAGCCCTGCTGCCCCGTCGGGGCGAGAAGTCCATATGTAAGCCTGGAGCTTGTAAAGACCTGCCCCATGAGCGGCGCAAAACAAAAAAGAAGAACCACTGCCATGAGCGGCGCAGACATTGAAGCACGCCCTTTTCTTTTCCCGGCAGTCTGCGAAGAAGCAGCTCCCATCCCGGTCCCACACTTGAACAGGGTTTTCGTGAGCAAAATGTATTTATTCATCACTCGTCTCTGCGAGGAATATCTCTTCCAGGCTTTCCCCTTTGTGTTGATCCTGGAGCGCACCAAGCGTTCCTTCGTAAAGTTGTTTGCCGTGATTGATTATACAGATCTGATCACAGAGCTTCTCCGCCACCTCCAGAACATGTGTGGAGAAAACAACAGTTTTGCCTGCTGATGCATGCTCGTGCATCATTTCCTTGAGCACATATGATGACTTGGGATCAAGGCCTGTCATCGGCTCATCAAGAATCCACACAGCCGGATCGTGAATGAGAGCGCCCATCACCATGACCTTCTGCCGCATTCCGTGGCTCATGCTCATTATCGAACTTGAAAGCGCATTCTGAATCTCAAAGCGAGGTGCCGTCTTAGCGATAAAATCGCGGCGGTAATCCTCCGGCACATCATATAAATTCGCGATAAAATCCAGGTACTCAATTCCCTTGAGACGCAGGAATACATCAGGCTCATCCGGCACAAATCCGAACTGCTTCTTGGCTCCGATCGGATCCTTCATTATGTCAATTCCGTTTATCTTTATCTGCCCCTCATCTGGCGCAAGAACACCGGTTATCATGTGGATCGTTGTTGTTTTGCCGGCACCGTTCGGGCCGATAAAACC
>JAAZDA010000191.1 GCA_012512995.1 Clostridiales bacterium
AAGGGGCGGCGCCGTAAAAACAATTGTAGCCCCGTGGTCCTCAACGTAATTCTTATACTTTCTCAGATATTCCGCGGAATCATCCGCGATCTCAGTGTTTGTCACATCCTGTGGGTTCGCTTTGTCACCGTCAGAATCATAATGCATCGTTCCGGATGGCCTATCAAGAACAAGCCTGCCAGTCCCGTCAAACAGCTCTCCCCTTATGTCCTCACCAGGGTCAGCCTCATACTCTTTCTTTTTCTCCCTGAAATCTCCCAGATATCCGATGAGCTGCGGCCAGATCCTGAGCGGAATATATCTGTACATTTCAATGTGTGAGTCAAAACCCGACATGACCATGTCAGCACCTATGGTATCAAAATCATTTTCCTTATTCCAGCCATATTCATAGGCGCAGATCACGATGTCTCCCGCGTTTATATTTGCCTTCGAAAGCTCTGCCGGGATCAAATCGCCAAAACTTGCATATAGCCCGAGGTTGACAACTTTATATCCTGTCTTCTCCTCAAGCATATCTTCATTTATCCCATAAGTCGCGCTGCTCCCGCCAAGGATTATTATCTTCGGCTCGTCGGTCTCAACAAGCCTGTTATATCTGACCTGGATCTCACTCTGATATGTGTGGTCAAAGACATCCGTCGGCCAGGCGGTCATCCCGATAAAAAGTCCCGCCACTATCGCAGCGGAAAGAAGCAATACTGCCGCGGCATAGCCGATGAAACGGAGCATATTATGTTTTGCATCAGATTTAGATGATGAAGAAATATTGTTCACGGTCAACCTTCATTGTTACCTTTCATGCCTGAGCGCGGTTTGCTTATGCGACAGCTCTTGTCGCATTGCGCACATCAGAAATTATAATACAGGAATGCGGTATTCAGTTGTGTCGTGTCGCCGCAGTACGCGAAGACACAGCTTGTCACCAGCACCGCTAACACAACGACCTGCAACACTACAGGCACCTTCCTGAATTTTATAAAGAAGCTGTTGCCTTTGCCATCATTTTCTATCCATTTCTTCGGCACTAGTTTTGTCGTCTGGATCTCACGCAGATACTGGACAACAATAAAGAGCAGCAGCACGCACGCTGTAATTATCATTTCATTGCGGTTCCAACTGAAGAGCCCTGTCGGCATAAAGTCCTTTATACCATTCAGGCGTATCGTGAATATTTTCGCGATGAGGCTGTTCGCATCAGCTATAGTCGGCATGCGGAAGAAAATAAACACGAAAGAGAATATGCAGAAAACGGCGAGGCGGCGGAGCCAAATGATAGCAAAGTTTTTCTTCCTGACGTCATTAGCATCGGCCATCACGCGTGATGCCACATTGTCTGCTTGTTTCGCCGCGTCTGCCTTTATCTGTCTGCCCGTCTTCCTTGTGGATCTCACCGCATCCTCCGCGACTACGATTGCTCCGTTCAATGCGCCCCACACAAGGTAACCGGCAGTCGCGTCATGCCATGCGCCCGAGAGAATGAACACTATCATAACATTGAGGTATTTGCGCGCCCTGCCGTGTCGACTCCCGCCGAGCGGAATATAGACATTCTCAATGAACCAGCTGTTGAGCGTAATATGCCAGCGTCTCCATAGCTCCGACATGCTTGTTGAAAGGAAGGGTCCGCGGAAGTTTGGCGCAATATTGAATCCCAGCATTCGAGCGCACCCTACAGCCATATCTGAATATGCTGAAAAATCCACGTAAATATAGAATGAGAAAATGAAGGCGGCCGCAAGACAATACATGCCTGAGTATTCACTCACATTGCCATAGACAAGCGTTACTGCTGCCGCAAGCCTTGAGGAAAGAATTGTTTTGAGGAAGATGCCCCAGATGAACAGCAGAAAACCACAGATATAATCATTGGAATCCATCTCTTCGGGATCCTTTATCTGCGGCAGAAGGCAGTCTGATTTCTGAATCGGTCCTGACAGCACCGTCGGAAAGAACGTGACGAACGCCGCATATCTGAGGAAGTTCTTCTCAGGCTTCCCACCTTTCCTGTATATCTCGCTCAGGTAACTTGTCGACTGGAAAATGTAGAAGGAAAGCCCGATCGGCATGACAATACCAATTTCTGAAAGTCCTGATCCCCCGGCTGTTGTTCCACCTGCAGCAGCGCTTGTCAGAAGGCCCAGGAT
>JAAZDA010000192.1 GCA_012512995.1 Clostridiales bacterium
ACAAGTTGTGTTTTTGACAAAACTGGGTATTATATGAATTATACAGAGCAAATCATATATGACGGTTACAGTTCGTACAGCCGGCCAATTGGATAACAAGAACTAACTTGCAGAATGGTAACAAACGGGTCCATACCGGTCAAACACAGTCAGGAACACTGATAAAGGGTAATAGCATATGGAACTACATAGAAGAATAAGCAAGCAAATACAAGAATGGTATACGAACAGCAGAAAAGCATTACTCATAAAAGGAGCCAGACAGGTCGGCAAAACACATGTTATCCGCACTACACTGGAGAAGATGGGCTGCAGTTATATAGAAATAAACCTGATAGAAACTCCTGCTGCTATCGGAATACTGAAGAGTTTTACATCTGTTAATGAATTAATAATGGGACTGTCGACTATTACTGACAAACCTATTGTAAAAGGGGAAACCGTAATATTCATTGACGAAGTCCAGAAGTATAAAGAAATGGTCACAAGAATTAAGTTTCTTGTGGATGAAGGCAGTTTCAGATATGTTTTGAGCGGATCTTTACTGGGTGTCGAAATAACAAATCTTGATTCTGCCCCAGTCGGGTATCTGACAAGCTATGAAATGTACCCTCTTGATTTCGAAGAATTTGTTCAGATCACAAACATCACAGATGAGGTGATGGATTACCTGAGACAGAGCTTTATAAACAGGACATCTGTCATGGAAGCAGTTAATGAGAAGATGCTGTCACTGTTTGACCAGTATCTTGTAGTCGGTGGAATGCCTGAAGCTGTTTGTAGATTTGCTGAAAGCTATAATCTGAATGATGTTCTGGAGATCCATAAGGACATCATTAGTCTGTATAAACTGGATTTCACACAATACGAATCAGAAGATAAGAAACTGATGATTTCGAATATTTATGAAATTGTCCCCGCGGAACTCCTGAAACAGAACCGCAGATTTATTGTTACTGATATTAAGAAAGGACTGCATTTTGAAAGGGTGGAAAGTTCGTTTCTGTGGTTGAAGAATGCGGGTGTGGTTATACCCGTTTATAATGCCACAGAACCAAGAATTCCGCTGAGAATAAACGAGAAGCAGAGCCTCTTCAAGCTTTATCTTTCAGACGTAGGGATGCTTACGTCCATATATGGCATGAATGCCAAGACTAAGATCCTGAGCAGAGACAGAACTCTTAACAGCGGAGGACTATATGAGAACGCAATAGCCTGCGAACTGGTAAATAAGGGATTTTCTGTTTATTATTACAATTCAAACAGAATGGGTGAACTCGATTTTGTTGTTGAGTATAATGGAAACCTACTGCCGATTGAAGTAAAGAGTGGCAAAGACTACACTACGCATTCTGCATTAAGCAACTGTATTAAGAACCCTGAGTATAACGTTAATGAGGCATTTGTCTTTGCCGACTGCAATATAGAGAAAAAGGGCAAAGTGACATATTTGCCTGTTTATATGGCATGTTTCATGGAAAGTAATGATTCGATGGAGCATATTGCCAGAAAGATCGAGTTTTAACACAGGAGGTCTGGACATGAACTTGAATGACACCGACAAGGCAAACAACGCCGACAACACCGCACTGTTAGTTAAGCTTATAAGTGAAAGCCCGGTAGGCGTCGTAATGAGCGACGTGGAAACGCACGAAGTGTGCTACATGAATCAGGCATTCCGCAGGATCATGCACCTCGGTGATGAAGATTATGCAGGAAAGCAGTGCTATAGTTTCATCAGGAAACTGGGTGAGCCATGCAGGGACTGTGCGGCGGGAAAGCTGAAAGTCGGTGAAAGCTGCGAGAGAGTAAACTCTTTCCCGGAAGATGGAATATATCTGAGCACAAGGAGCAGATTGACCATCTGGAATGGCCGCAAAGTCCTGGTAGAATACAATACGGATGTCACATCTACTTACCTCCAGCATGTAATGGAACAGGATCTTCTTAACAGAGTCCCGAGTGGAATAGGAATCTGTGAGAACAGTAAAGGAGACATGACTGTTCTGTATTTGAATGATGGATATTACCAGATGATCGGGCAGACGCGCGAAGAACGTGGCAGCGACAAGACCAGGGACTTTTTCAGGTACATGTATCCGGATGATGTCTGTAAGATCAAGATGCTTGAGGCGGCGATTGAGAAGGGATCTGATATTGAAAACTGCAACTATCGCATTTTGTGTGCTGACAGAGGATACAGGTGGATACACATGGCGTCATCAGTGATAAAACGTGAAGCCGGTGTCATCACGAACGAAGAAATTGAATATGTTTTGCTGGTCGATGCTCATAATGAAGCGACGATCGTCGTTGATCTGAACCCGTCATTGATCAGGGTCAAGGTGGACAAAACAATTATTTTCCACAAGATACCGAACTCGCCGTATTTTGACCGCGTAAAGGATACGGACAGGCAGAGCGTCATTGATTTCTATAACATTGACAATATCAGCAAACGGCTCGCAGACAAAACAATTGCATCCAATACATACAGTTGCATATCAAACGAAGGCGTCGCGACACGGAAAGAGGAACGAGCGTTTTATCTCGACGAAACACATGACAATATCGTAATTGTCAGGCGCGATATCACCGAATCATATGACAAAGAATTGGAGCAGAAGGAGAATCTGCAGAAGGCGCTCGACGCAGCGAATGCGGCAAATGAAGCAAAGAGTGAATTTCTGTCGAGAATGAGCCACGATATACGCACTCCCATGAATGGTATTGTCGGAATGACCAGGCTTGTCAGGGACAGCAAAACAAGTGAGGAGAGGAACCATTATCTCACTCAGCTTGATGCCTCGAGCACTTACCTGCTGGGACTTCTCAACGACATACTCAACAATGCGGTAAAATTCACGCCACGCGGAGGACAGGTAAATTATACGGCGTGCCATGTTGAGAGGGACGGTAAAATCTGGTGCCATCATGTGATCAGTGATAACGGTGTAGGCATGAGCCCTGAATTCCAGAGGACATTATTTACTCCATTTGTTCAGGAGAAAAATTCTGAATCAGGTTTTGTGACTGGAACAGGACTTGGTCTTTCAATATGCAGAAAACTCTGTGATCTTATGGGTGGAAGCATACAGGTTGAAAGCAAGCTTGGAAAAGGAACTACATTTACAGTAGATATTCCGACGACACCGCTCACTGAAGAGGAATATGAACAGCATGTAACAAAGACCTCAGAGCACATCAAAACAGCGAGCATTGCAGCTGTACTGAAAGGTAAAAAAGTCATCATCTGCGAGGATCATCCGGTAAACAGAGAGATAATGGAAAGGTTGCTGGAAAAGAAAGGCATGATTACCATGTCTGCGGAAAATGGCAGGGAGGGAGTCAGACTGTTCACGGATTCTAAAGAGGGTGAGATCAGCGCGATCCTGATGGACATCCGCATGCCTGTAATGGACGGAATTGCGGCAGCTAAGGTAATTAGAAGGCTTGGTAGGACCGATGCAACAGCAGTTCCGATCATTGCCATAAGTGCCAATGCTTTTGAAGAAGACATCCATGCATCAGCAAATGCAGGAATGAATGACCATCTCGCGAAACCTGTAGACCCGGACAGACTCTATGAAGTTTTGAGCAGGTGGATGAAAGAATAATCTTTGTCTTTATGCACATACATCGTCTTTTTTGCTTTTTGAATCGTACAAAATACAGGATGCCAAAATCAGACTGGATAAACTAAGATCAAATCCTGGATTAAGACGGACTAAAGCCGCGTATTTGTGCTAAAATGTGATAAAAGAGGGCTTTCTTTCGTGCCAGCTGATTGTCGTTTTTTGTGGGCAATTCTTCGGGACGTTGAAAAAGCTTCAGCATGGGGAAAAATAATGTTAAAGAGTATCAATTCAAAACTTAAATCAACAGCAGGAGCCACCCTTATGATGGCTTTGCTGTTTTTTATTATATGCGCCATGGTGGGCTCGATAATCCTCGCGGCCGCGGCAAGCAGTATGGGTAGAATTGAAGGTCTTAAGGAAGCAGACCAGCAGCAATATATCATGTATTCAGCATCAAACCTTATAGCGAATAAACTTGCGGGAAACAAGCTGTTCGAGACCAGTGATCTGGCAGAAGGGACCCAGGAAAACATAACAATCGATGGGGAAGGTTCACTGACTTCAACTTCCACATATTCGTATTTCACGACAGCGGATATGAAGTATTACTGGGAAGTGCCTGAAGACGGAGATATAAAGAGTGCAGACACATGCATTGCCGGTGACGGCGGAAATGCTAAAACAAGTAAAGAGATACAGACAGTACAGACATGGCCTCAGGCACCTGTATTTAAACAGGAGGTTCTGGTCAACCCTAAAGACCTCAAGTATTACTCAAAGAATGCAGCACAGACGAAGATAGTCGGCACGGGGTCAGGCTCGAATACAGGACTCTGGGGAACAAAGGTAACAGACAGCCCGTATCTTCTTAAGGGTTGGGATTGGGATACTGTTCCTGCCAATCAGTCATGGCAGCCGCCTGCGGATACAGCAGTAGCAGATCCTGTGCTAATGCAATTGAAAGTTGATGGAGCCAGTGATGCAGATACACCGGCGGTCGCAAAGATAACTATTGACAATAGTTTTAACATATCGTCACAAGTCTACATACCGGCGGATAAAACGGTAAGAGAGTATAAAGCTACGGACGGTGAGTATTATCTCGTAAATGTACCTTCTAATAACGGCCAGGTAGGGTATGCCCAGTCGAAGAAACAGGAAGATGCCGGATACTATATCGTCACTTATGACACTTATGAGATGAAAGATGATGGCACAGGCAAGGCTGTGAGAACAAAAGTGGTTGACAAGTGCAAAGTTCTGGAAACCGTATCCAAGGTTGATTATGACAAGCTTGAAAGAGACAGTAATGTAGATATCATATATCACACAAGTATCAGAATGGTCACGGTCACAAGAAAATTGAATCTCAAAGGTTTTGGCTGGACGGACGCGACGGTAACTACGATCGATACCAAAAGCGAAGAGTGATTATCTTGTACAGATGGAGAAATCAATGAAATTATCTGAAAGAGTTTTAAACAAAATCAAGTCAACCAGCGGTGAGTCGATATCAGAAGTGCTGATATCAATGCTTATCGTTGCGCTTGGATCGATCATGTTCGCTACTATGGTCATGGCTTCCAAGAATCTGATCCAGAAGTCAGACAAAACATACAGCGATTATGTGAACAAGAGCAACTGGTTTGTCCTGGAAGGAACAAGTC
>JAAZDA010000013.1 GCA_012512995.1 Clostridiales bacterium
CTCCATCTCACAAGCGCCTCTGCTCCTATCAGCATGCCGGTCGCATGATTATACTGTGGCTGCATCCAGGCTTCGAACTGTCCCCCGTCGAGCGCAGTCTTCATCTCGCTGACAATACGCTGTTCCTGAATTAGTTTATTCCTCATTGACTCATCAAAAACAGCTATGTACTTATCATATTTTCCCTTGACAGACTCCTTCGCCATAGCCGCCCGGTCATACATGGCACTGACAGAAAGACTGATATCATCAACATAGTATCTCCCTATGCTGAAGGTAATTTTTCTGGGTATCACTGTTAAGCCTTGTTGCCTTCCTTAATATCTGAGATCTTTCATCCGTATCAACAAAACTTTTCGGGAACATTACCGCAAAGTTATCGGCCATTATGCGGCAGCAGATCCCGCCAATCGGTTCAAAACCTTCTCTGAAAGTTTTGGCAATATAGCGCAGGACCTCGTCCCCTCTTTCTGTCCCGTATTGGTCATTTATTATCTTAAAGTTATCTATGTCAAAACATACCATGACATAGTATCCCGGGCCTTTGTCCTTTATCATTGTTGTCGCTATTTCGATAAAGGTGTTCCTGCTGTAAAGCCCTGTGAGGTGGTCACGTCTTAATTCATTTACCACTGCCGCAGTTTCCTGAAGGTTAATGGCATTCCAGATGCGCTGCCTTATTATTGCCGCATTATAAGGTTTTGACACATAGTCATTGGCACCCATCTGGAGGGCTTTGACTTCTGATGAATCCTCAGTCTGCCCCGTGGTAACGATCACAGGGAGCTGTTTGAGTTTTGGATCCGCCCGCATATGTGAAAGGACCTCAAATCCGTTCATCACCGGCATCGACAGATCCAGAAGTACCGCCGACAAGCCGGCGGCTTTGTCATCCATTATGTTCAGGGCTTCCTGCCCGTTCTGCGCTTCAAGAATGTCGTACTCATTACACAGGATTCTCTTAATGATTTCTCTGTTAAGCTTTACATCTTCTACAATCAGGATCTTTCTTTTCATAAGCTGCCTGTCTCCCCGGAAGTTATTTTCTGAATATCCATTGAGCAAGTGTACTGTACAAAACATCAGGTTCTATGGGTTTTGCAAGGTGTGCGTTCATTCCTGCCGCCATTGATTTCTCAATATCATCCTCAAAAGCATTCGCTGTCATTGCGATGATCGGGACAGTCTTTGCATCTTTCTTTCGGCAGTGTCTTATATTGCTGGCCGCCTGCAGCCCGTCCATCTGAGGCATCCTGATATCCATAAGGATAGCATCGTAATACCCCACTGGAGTCGTTGTAAACATTTCAAGAGCACGCAATCCGTTTTCTGCGTGTTCCACGGCAAAACCTCTGTGTTCCAGAAGTTTTGTCGCCACCTCCACGTTAAGAGGGTGATCCTCAGCCAGCAATACCCGCTTACCTGTGAAATCAAAATTAGTTACTATATCTTCATGCTCCCCTTCTTTTTTGTCACCAAATACCTTTTCAAATGCGGACATGAGTGATGACTTGAACATTGGTTTGCTCATGAGGAGATTCACACCCGCCAGTTTTGCCTCGTGTTCTATAGACGCCCAGTCATAGGCTGTCATTATGATTATTGTTATATCCGGTCCCACTATCCTGCGGATTTCACGTGCCGTCTCAATGCCGTCCATGTCAGGCATTTTCCAGTCGAGAAGAACAAGATCAAATGACTCCTTTGATTTCCATTTGGCTGTAACTTTGTCAATAGCCTTGCGTCCGCTGTCGACCCACTCAAATTGAACCCCCATACCCTTCAGGATAATTCCGGTATACTCACAGACTGTCACATCATCATCACCGACAAGAGCCTTCAGCTCAGTGAAGTTATAACTTGCTCTTTCCCTGTATTTGTGGCGTGCCTCATCAGTTATTCCAAGGTTTACATCTACGGTAAACTCAGTGCCGACACCCACTATGCTGCGCACGTTGATCTGGCCGTTCATCATATCCACGATGTTCTTGCTTATCGCAAGTCCCAGCCCTGTCCCGCCGTAATTAGATGTCGTACTTGTGTTCTCCTGCGCGAACGGTTCGAAAATATGAGGTATGAATTTCTCAGAGATTCCGCACCCCGTATCGTTAATTACAAATCTGAGTTCCGCATTATCCTTGATGCGTTTTCTCTGACTGATGTTCATCGACACGCGTCCGCCCTCGGGGGTAAATTTGATTGCGTTCGACAGGACGTTCATGACGACCTGCTGAAGCTTCATGGCATCCCCTACATAGCATTCCTCGACATCAGGAGCTACTGTGCACTCATAGTATATGTTCCTGGCCTGTGCCTGGGCAAAACAAATGGTGTTAATTCCATTTACAAATTCTTCGAACGGTATATTCTCATTCTTGAGCAGCATCTTGCCGCTCTCTATCCGGCTCATATCCAGAATGTCGTTTATCAGCGACAGAAGGAACCTTGATGAAATGCCGATCTTTGATATGCAATCAGCGATTTCTTCATCATTGCCTATTGACTGAGCTGCAATAGCAGACATGCCTATTATTGCATTCATAGGTGTCATGATCTCATGACTCATGCGCGAAAGGAACTCTGTCTTGGCGCTGCTGGCTTGTTTTGCCGCAAGGAGCGCCGATTCCAGAAGATCCTGCTGCTTCTTCTGCTCTTCCATAATGTCTGTGACGTCAGTTCTCGTCATAACGACCTGTCCGGCAGCTTCATCAAGATATGCATACTGAATTCTCTTACGGTATACTCTGTGCTCATCATCATATATGGAGTACATTGTCGAGAATACTCTCTGCGTCTTAAGATTCCTGATAATTCCAGCTGGAATCATTTCCTCTATCTAACGCTCCACATCCTCCGGAGCCACTGTCCTCTTATTGACCTCATAGACTGACTCTTCATAGTTCTCAGACTGATTCGGTATAAGGTGTCCGTTGTCACTTGTGCTGTCGTATATTTAATACGTGTTTTTCTTGAGGTCAATATATGCCAGATAATCATATTCGAGCTCAGTGACTGCGTTGATGATCCCGTCATTTATCTTTCGCTCATTAACATCATAAGTGTAAATAAAGGACATGATATTCTTTGTTTCCGGGTTCAGATATGTTTTGACTGTTGTATTGACCCAGACAACGCTGCCGTCGTTCAGCTTACGTCTGTATTCGGCGCTGTATACGTAATCTCCTGCTGCAAACGCTTTGAGCACACGCTCCCTGTTCATTTTGTGGCTCAACATTTCCCTGTCTTTATCTTCAAGGCAC
>JAAZDA010000193.1 GCA_012512995.1 Clostridiales bacterium
AACTCGTACTCCTCGCCGCCTTCTTCGCCTTCCTCGTCTCCGAGATAATCCTCATAGCGGAATCCTGGAGCATCCTTAGCCTGTGTCTCACTCTTGATATCGATCTTATAGTTTGTAAGTTTTGCCGCAAGACGTGCGTTCTGTCCTTCACGTCCGATTGCCAGTGACAGCTGATAATCCGGCACGACGACCTTTGCGGTGCGCGCATCGGGATCTGCAAAAACAGCCACTATCTTGGCCGGGCTCAGTGCGTTCTGGATAAAGTTGCCCGGGTTCTCATCCCAGTTAACAATATCGATCTTCTCACCCATCAGTTCATCAACAATGCTGCTGACTCTGCTGCCGTTGAGACCTACGCAGGCTCCTACAGGATCTACGTTGGGGTTATTGCTCCATACGGCGATCTTTGAACGGCTCCCGGCTTCACGCGCTATCGCGCGGATCTCGACGACTCCGTCTCTTATCTCTGCAACTTCCTGCTCGAAAAGGCATTTGACAAGTTCAGGGTGCGTGCGGCTCACAAGGATCCTCGGCTGTCCTGAACTGTGTCCTTCCTTCTGGCTGGAACGGACTTCAACGATATAGACTTTGATACGGTCAGCAGAATGAAGATGCTCTGTTGGCACCTGCTCATTATCCGGCAGGATCCCGTCCGCGCGTCCTAAGTTTATACTCAGGTTCGTGCCGATCCTGCGCTGCACAACGCCTGTGACGATGCTGTGCTGCAGTGCTGTGTAATAATCAAATATAGCTGTACGCTCTTCCTCGCGGATCTTCTGTGTGATCACGTTCTTGGCATTCATCGCCGCTATACGGCCGAGATTCATGCTGTTGATCTTCACATTTACTGTCTCACCGACTTTTGCATCAGGTGTGATCTCATGAGCGTCATCCAGAGATATCTCGGTAAGCTTGTCAGTTACATCATCCTCTGTCTCAACAACAGTCTTTACAGCATGAACATCATACACACAATTCTCGCGGTCGATATCTATTCTTATGTTATCTGTCCTTCCGTACTGGTTGCGGCATGCTGACAGGAGCGCATTCTCGATTGCTTCGAAAAGAGTGTCGCTGCTTATGCTCTTTTCTTTCTCCAATGCTTCCATTGCGTCTTTTAATGCGTTACCCATTTTTCCTTTTTCCTCCATGCCTGAGCGTTTCGTATATCGTCATCTCGTGACGATTTGTTATCGTTACAGTACAAGCTTGAGCCGCAGACTTCCGATTGCTTTCCTCGGTATTGTTACGCAGCCCGTCTCTGTTTCTATTACAATGCTATCTCTGTCAAAACTCTTCAGAACACCCTCGAACTCCTTTATTTTGCCCTGAAGCTCTTCTATTTCCTCCGGTTTGTAAAATCTTCCCTCGACAGCCTGTCCGACAGACTGCTCCAGATGTCTGTCCTTTGTGAGTATCCGACCCAATCCCGGACTTGAGACCTCAAGCGTATAGGCTTCAGAAATCAGATCCATTGAATCAAGTGCCTCCGACAACGCCCTGCTTGTTTTCTCGCAGTCACCTATCGTAACACCGCCATCTTTGTCTATGTAGCAGCGAAGGAACCAGTCCTTCCCGACTTTGACATATTCGACGTCGTATACCCGGCATCCGTTAGCCGCAGCTATCGGAGTGAGGATCTCCTCAGTCGTCTTCTCATAATTTGATGCTCTTCCAGCCATTTGTCACCTTTATTTGTTCTGATTTCCGCCGGACACGAGCTGTTCATGCGAGCTGCTCCTGCGAGCTGCTCCTGCGAGCTGCTCCTGCGAGATGCTCCTGCGATTTGCTCCTGCGAGATGCTCCTGCGAGATGCTCCTGCGATTTGCGTTCAATGCAAATCGCGTGCCGCGTCCGGGCATAAAGAAAGTGGACTTTTTGCAGTCCACTTCATCAATCCATCTTCATAACAATCTGTAGCCTAACACCTTGCCGCAGAATTTGCAAGCGTTTCCTGACTTTAGACGGCATTTTTCTAAACTTTTAGTTGCTGTTCACAGGCAATGTTTACCCGCGAATTCGATGGTCTGCCCTGTTTCGCGGGTAAGCTGGTTTGTCAGACCCTTGCCTGGCTCGACTTCTTAC
>JAAZDA010000194.1 GCA_012512995.1 Clostridiales bacterium
GACACTTGCCTGGCTCGGCTCTTACCCGCGAATGTTGATGACTCTCGGGTTTCACAGGTAAAACGTTAATTCAAGCCATACAGTAGAACATTTCAGGACATAAAAGCCTGTGAACAGTAACAAACTTTTAGTTACTGTTCACAGACATGCTCAGACTTAAGTGTTCGTTTGAGCGCGCCAACTGGCACCTGCCGTGATCTTGTTATTGTACTTTTTCAAGCACCATAACTGTTTTGTCGTAATCGCGTTTTACATTCCCCACGAGCTCATCGATCCTTGCCTGCCCCGGATCCGTGCCTCCGCGAAGCGCCTCTGTAAGCTCGCCTGCTGATTCCGCAAGCTTTGTGAGCGAAAGATTTAATGCAACTCCCCTGAGTGAATGAGCAGCGTCAAAAACCCCTTGAATATCGCGAGATTCTGCCGCTCTCATGAGTTCGTTTAAAGTCGTGCTCCTGATAAACATTTCTACAATAGACTTAATGATGTCGTCCGACTGCAGATGCCTGATCACTTCATTGTAATCTCCTCCAAGTACGCTGTACGCCTGCTCTACTGTCATTATGCCTCCATAATGGAACGTCATATGCGGCGTCATTGCCGCATTTGTCACACAATGAATTCCCTGCTTGCGGTTTTCTGGCTGAGTAATAAAGTATTGTTTTCATATGTGGCAGCTCAGTTATCGCATTGTCTCGAGATTCTTTGATTATCGCATTGTCCCGCGATTCTTTGCTGATTGCATTCACCACTCTGCGTTTATCTAAAGCCCATCCCCAACAGGATCACTGAATTAGCAGTATCACCGCGTCATTTCCCATATCATTTCATTGAAAGTCGGATGCGGTCTTATCGCCATCGATATCTGATCGACTGTGAGCCCGTTGACGATTGCGGATGAGAACTCACCTATCATATCAGATGCCCTCGCGCACATCATCTGCGCTCCCAGTACTTTTCCAGTCTCCGACTCCGTGAGGATCCTTATGAATCCGCGCTCCTGTCCAGTCAAAACGGATTTACCGTTCGCTCCTGTCACATATTTGATGCTTTTCACCGCGATACCAGCTTTCTTCGCCTCGTCAGCTGTGAGTCCGACCGATGCGATCTCGGGATCTGTGAAAACACAAGCGGGCACTACGTCCGTTCTTATAGGAAGTTGCTCCTTGCCGGCTATTGCAGCGACGGCATTAAGCCCCTCTGCTGATGCCATATGTGCCAGCTGTATGCCGCCTGTCACATCACCAATTGCAAAGATTCCGGGCACATCTGTCTCATATCTGTCGTTTACTATTATCCTGCCCCTTTCCATAGAAGGAATAGTCGGAATACAATTCTTGTCGAAAAGATCTTCAGTAGAAGCCTTTCTTCCAACGGCCACAAGAACAGTCTGTGCAGGAACGGTGGTTTCTGTTTCTGTCTTCTTGTCCTTGAACTTCACTTCCAGAGCCGTTGTAGCCCTGAAACCTGCCTTCGATATCTCGGAAACTTCAGCTCCCGTATGAAATTTAACGCTGCGCTTGCTGAGTATCTGCTTAAGGTTCACTGCGAGGTCGCGGTCCATATTTGACAGTATCCTGTCCATAGCTTCGAGAACCACTACCTGTGCTCCCAAAGCACTGTACATGGAAGCAAACTCAAGTCCGATGACACCTCCTCCGATTATAACAAGAGGACTCATGAGCTCTGTCATCTCGAGCATTTCATTACTGTTATACACATGAGGAAGATCAACGCCTTTGATCGGGAGCTTGCACGGCTCAGATCCTGTAGCTATAAGGATCTTAGAAGTCTTGATAAGCTCTGATCCTGATCCGGTCTTCACATCGATTGCCATATTACTGCGGATCGATGCTGTTCCGCTAACATAATCGACCTTCGCGTGAGTGAGCGCCTGCATTATTCCATCCTGCAACTTGCCGACGACTTCGTTCTTGTAGGCATGAAGTTTTGCCATATCAATACGGACGTCGGCCTCATTGACCATCACGCCGAGCCTGTTGCCATTCTTAATAGCCTGCACTTCATCGGCCGCGCTGAGATAAGTTTTGGTCGGAATGCAGCCGTGTCCCAGGCAGGTCCCGCCAATATTTTCTTTCTCAATAAGCACTGTCTTGAGACCATATTTTGATGAGGCCGCTATCGCGGCAGTATATCCACCCGGGCCGCCGCCGATTACGGCGAGGTCATATTCTTTATCACTCATTCTTTTATCCTCCAATTGTGAGCGCAAAGCGCTCTCACCCAACAATTGCGCTGACATTCCGGTGCCGTAGTCTCAATACATGTGATGCCTCCGCCTGAAAAGTGAGCGCAAAGCGCTCTTACATCCCTTCAAGTATGAGATTCTCTGTGTCACGAAGCATAACAGCGATTTCACCGTCATCCTCCTCTAGTTCCTCGCATCGACTCTCGAAAGCAGTCTTTACCGCCGAAGGTTCGAACGCAGTGCCTGTCAGTATCTTCTCGATCTGCTCCGGGATCGTCACGTCGAGGGCGTCTGTGTATACTTTGCACCCGCTCACAGAACCATCCTTTATTGCAAGAGAAATCTCAATTTCTCCCCAGTCAAAACGTCCTGACATATCATAATCATACGCCGGAAGTGCTGATCCGTACTTCCATTCATCAGAAGCGTAACGTTTTGTTGTCTCATCAAGTCTGGTCTGGTCGATCCTGTCCTCATAATCAAAGTCTTCCACTGAAAGCCCATATGTGGCTCCAAGGGCCTCTTTGAGCGCAGTCCTGAGGCCGGCAACAGTAATGTCAGGCGCAAACTCTGTGAGAGAAGTGACCCTCGAGCTCACCGATGCGACGCCCTTTGACTTAAGTTTTGCCCGGGAAACATTAAGATATTTCCCTATCTTCTCGCTATCAACGTTGATCAGGAGCGTCCCGTGGTGATAGCAGGCGCCCATTGTCAGATAATATGCGTTTCCTGAGAACTTGCGTCCGCCGACTGTGATGTCATTACGCCCGGATTTCTCGGTCTTCACGCCAAAACTCCCGACAGCTCTTCTTATCATGTCGGTCTGCCTGGATACATCATAATCATCACGTCCTGTGATGATCGTAAAATTCATGTTTCCGAGGTCATGGAACACCGCTCCGCCGCCTGATAATCTTCGTGCCAGATGTCCGCCATCCTCTTCGAGTTCACTTACGCGGCACTCCTTGTAGCAATTCTGATTGCGGCCGATAACCACTGTGTCCTTGTTCTGCCACAGATACAGAATTATTTCGCCGCGCTCAAGCGCCCCGAGAAAGAGTTCCTCCCGCGCAAGATTGCGGTACGGGTCATGGCTTCCTTCCGGGGCGCAGTAATACGAGCATTTCGTTATCAATGGTTTTACCCCTGATATGTAAGTTTCGGGTGCCTTGCAGCCGTGACTTCGTCCGGTCTTCCGATAACTGTTGTCACTGCTTTCTCGAGCCTGTCTGCCGCGCCTGTATCTTCAGGCACATATTCATGCAGCCAGTCTGAATCTGTGTGCGGGCAGCCGTGCATCCATTCTGTTTCATGATATGAGCGCTCGTAAATTTCCCTGATCGCGTGGATCGCTTCGTCGAGTGTTTCCTTAGACTCAGTCTCCGTAGGTTCTATCATAAGAGCTTCGTGAACGATCATCGGGAAGTACATTGTCGGCGGATGGATTCCATATTCTTGGAGAGCCTTTGCAAAATCCAGTGCACTGACTCCGGTGCTCTTCTTGAGGTCGTTGAGACTTATTACAAATTCGTGCATACATGTGACGTCGTAAGCAGCCGGAAGAATATCGCTGAGCTTGACTCTCATATAGTTCGCGTTGAGAACAGCGTTCCTCGAAGCCTCCAGCAGTCCGTCACATCCGAGCATCTTCACATATGTGAGTGCTTTTACGATAACAAGGAAGTTGCCGTTGAAAGCGCGCATCCTGCCATAACTATCGCTCCCGGCCTCCATATGAAGCATTCCGTCGTTGCCCTCTACAGGTCTGTACCCCGGCAGGAATTTCACAAGATCCTCCCTGCATCCGACAGAGCCTGATCCCGGACCTCCGCCGCCGTGAGGCGTCGCAAATGTTTTGTGGAGATTGAGATGCATCACGTCAAAAC
>JAAZDA010000195.1 GCA_012512995.1 Clostridiales bacterium
GAACGCCACTTCGTCGCCAGTCTTGACGATATCTGCTTCATCAGCCTTTTTGCCATTCAGAGTTATGTTCTTCTTGCGTATCATTTTATAAATAAAGGAGCCGGGGGCCGCCGCAAGTTTTCTCTTAACATACTTGTCGAACCGCTGACCCTGCTCCCCATCGTCTATCACAAATTTTCTCATAATGAAATTGAAAGAAGGACATCACCGAGTCCGCTGAGATCCTCTTCCTCCCCCTGCTCCTTAAGTCTGTTCAAAGAATCAAGTCGTTCTATATACTTATCAAGGTTATAAAAAATCTTTACATTGTACCCACTAAACCCGTTATTTGAGAGCATTTCCCGAATGTGTTTTTCTCCAAGATTGCCCTTCGTGCCCGCTGTCTCCGTATAAGCGATCACATTTCCGCATGCGTAAGCGACATGGCTGAGCTGAAAACTGTTGCTGTAACTTGTGAGATACAGTTCGAACAGGCCGTCCAGATCACCCTTGTGCTGTGTTATCTGTTTCTCAGCTTCCTCCGAGCATCCCTTTGCGCGGAACAGCATTATTGTCTCGACCGCGGTCTTCGCTATCGGCAGGCAGATAAGCGCTGCAAAAAGACTGAAAAGATTTTTGTTGCTGCCAAAATACCACTTTGCATAGAAAAACATGAACAGATCACCACCGAGCAACAACAGAGTTATCATGAGATACTTGATCCTGCGGCTCTTTATATATCCGACACAGCCCTTTTTTATACTCTTCATTTATGCCTCCAAAACTTACTTTCGTTTACTTGTTTATCAGCTCCCTGTAATCTTTTATCCAGAAATCAGAGAGCTTCCTTTTCTCTTCCTCGAAAGGGGCCGAGAACTCATCCTCGACAGCACCCACATACATTCCCGCGGCTTTTGCTGCCTTTATCCCGTCTGGTACATCCTCAAATACCACACATGCCTCAGACGCTACAGATATACTGTCAGCAGATACCTTATATATATCCGGAGCAGGTTTCCCCTTTTTTACATCATTTCCTGTCATTATCACGTCAAAACACCCGCGGATCCCATGTGATGACAGGACTTTTTCTGTGAGATCCCTGGAATTACTTGTGGCTACACCTAATTGTATTTTCTGATCTTTACAACAGCCCAGGAACTCCAAAGCCCCCGGTTTGAGCGGTACTTCATTTATGTATTTATATCCTGCCATTTCGTTCCAGTCAGTCATCATCTTTTCAGGACTGTCCGTTATTCCGAATCTTTTTCTGAAATAAAGCGCCGTCTCATATATACTGCGTCCGCCTATTTCTTCTGCCAGATCCGAAGGTGCACTTATTCCGAACCTTCCCAGATACTCCTCATCTATTGAACTCCACATCCACATTGAATCGACAAGCGAGCCGTCAAGATCGAAGAACACTGCCTGAACACCGCTGATTCCCGGAAATGATATCACTGCTTTACCTCATATTATTCTCTCAGATTATAAGAAGAGGATCGGTCCCTATAAGGAGGATCGATCCTCTGTTATTCATACCTTTATAAACAGAAGTCTTAACTTTATACGCCATCAAGATTCAGGTCAGTATTTGTTGAATCTCCAGCTGTTCCCATGCTCGCTGTATCAGTCGGCATCTCCGACGGGAGCGGAGCTGTCATTGTCGATTCTGAAACTGTCGACTCCCGCTGTCCTTCATTACCTTCCTGAGCAAGATTGATAACTCCTGTGAGCTGCTGAGCTTCAGGGCGAAGTGCAGCGCGGTTGCCCTGGATCTGATCCATGTAATTCTGCACAAGCTGTGCGAACTGATTATAAGATGCATTCGTCTGCTGCTGGCACTTTGATGTCTGCTGCTCCAGAGTGGAGAGCATATTGTCCATATACTGAACTGCAGCGAGCCTGTAATTGTTGGCATCTGTGATTGCCTGATCTGTAGTTGCCTGAGCTGTCTGTGTAGCCTGGCTCATTATCTCATTGGCACGCGCATAAGCCTGCTTCATGACTTCCTGATCAGTCACCATCTGATTAGTCCGGACTTCAGTCTCATCAACAAGCTGCTGAGCCTTGCGTTTTGCTTCATCCAGGATCTTATCGCGGTCATTGACCACTCTCCTGTACTTGTTGATCTCGTCCGGCATATTGTTCTTGAGCTCGGTGAGCATATCTATAAGCTCTTCCTTGTCGACCTGGATCTTCGAAGAAGAAAAAGTGATATACTTGGAGCTGTCTACATATGAAATGATCTCATCTATCTGACGTTCCAGTTTGTTTGCCATAACACCGATTTACCTCTCTTTATTCAATAATTGTGGTCATATCCGTGTCCTTGAATTTCTCGTGGATCATATCAGCGACCAGTGGTGGTACACACAATGAAATATCCCCGCCAAATGACGCTATCTCCTTCACGCTCGATGAACTGAGATATGCATACTCCAGACTTGTTGTCAGGAATATAGTATCAAGTTTTCCCTTGGAAAGAAGGCGGTTCGTCTGTGCGATCTGAAGTTCATACTCAAAATCTGTGACCGCCCGGAGTCCTCTCACACTGACATGGACGTTTTTTCTTCCGGCATAATCAAC
>JAAZDA010000196.1 GCA_012512995.1 Clostridiales bacterium
AATCCTCAGATCACGACGATCGGTACTGGTGGTACGATGTACCGCACGACCAATGGCTTTATGGGAATAGCTACAGCAAAAGCAATTAAGGAATACAGTTTTGACCGAGCCTTCATCGGAAGCTGCGGCATTGATATGGTAGACAGTTCCATAACAACGCTTGGAGCCGAAGACGGGCTGACCAAAGTGGCCGCAATAAGCGCCAGCAGACACAAGTATATCGTAATGGAAAGCGAGAAGTTTTATTACAATGAGTGCTACAAGTTTGCACACTTTGATGATGTGGACGGCTTTATATCAGACAAGCTGCCAAATGCCGAAATGCAGAAAGAGCTTGAGGCAGCGGGCGTGGAACTTTATTGATAGAGACTGTTGCCGTGCAACGTTTGGGCAGAATTGAATATAATTATGAAAATCACCGCCTAACAGAACATGTCTGTATGGCGGTGATTTGTTTGCTGTGAACCAGATAAAAGATATTAATTGTTAAGCATTCCAGAGAGCCCGGCTGCCCCGGCAAACCCCACGGTACAGCCAATAATTATCGCAAGAAAAACAGCAACAATTATCAGGAAGCAGAAGTAAGAACGGGCGAAGTTCGTCACATTCTTGTTGGAATTGGCGCCGCATGCGAACACGATAAGTACAATAAATCCGACGCAGGGAATGGAGAACAGCAGCTCATATCCGAAATAACCCCACATTGAGATGGGTTCATACTCAGGTGGAATGTTGGTCATAGTCGGTGCGTTGTTTACAGGAGCACTCTGTTGCGCGTTTGACTGTCCTGCCTGAGATTGCTGCGTCTGTTGCTGTTGATCGTTTCCGAGTTTCGCGCCGCAGTTTTCGCAGAAAACTGCTCCGTCTTTGTTTTCAGCCCCACAGTTATTACATTTCATGTAAAGACCCCCTTTGATGATAATGTTTTGATTATTCTACCATGTTTTGGAAAAGTTTTCTCGCAATTCTCCAACCATTCGTAATTCGCTGATTTGCTTTGCAAATCGCTTCTTACGAATGTTCTGCCGGGTCTCAGATACAATCAGTTTTTCATGCAAGCATGAAAGCTGATTGTGTCTTCGCCCCTTATATCATGGTACAATAAGGCATTATGAACGATAAAGTCTTAAGGATTACAGAATACAACAGAATAATTGAGCAACTCACAGCACACGCGACTTCGGATCCGGGGCGCGCGCTTTGCAGCACGCTGATGCCCATGACAAAACTTACGGATATTTCGAGGGCACAGGACGAGACTGAGGACGCGCTGGGATATATTTTCCGCAGCGGGTTTATTAGTTTTGGCGGGAACAGGGATTTTACGCCCGCATTCAGGGCACTCACTATAGGCGCCTCACTCAGTGCTCCGGAATTGCTGCACATCGCGGCTTTCCTGGAAAATGTAGCGAATGTCAGGCAGTACGGGCGCGGCGATGAAGAGGCGAAAGCCGGTAAACGTATCGCGGATAAAGCTTCAGACGAAGATAATGGAGATACCGGTCGCGCAACAGATAAACGCAAGACTGAAACTGTATCGGATCAGGCGGGGGTTCTTTACGATCTCTTCGATTGTCTTGTTCCGATGACGAGACTTGCCTCGGAGATCCGCCGCTGCGTGCTGTCTGAAGAGGATATGGCGGACGATGCGAGCCCCGAACTGAAGCGCATCAGGCGGTCAAAACTTCAGGCAAACGAGCGCATACACGCGCAGCTTCAGAAGATGGTGAACGGCGCATCGTCGCAGTATCTTCAGGATACGGTCATTACGACGAGGGACGGACGCTATTGCCTTCAGGTCAAGTCGGAGAACAAATCGCAGATCTCAGGAATCGTGCATGATCAGTCATCGACAGGATCGACGCTCTTCATAGAGCCGTCGGCGGTCGTCGAGCTGAGCAATGCGCTTCGCAGCCTTGAGATTGAAGAGAACAAGGAAATTGAGCGAATACTCGCGAATCTTTCAGCGCAGGCCGGAGAACATCTCATGGAGCTGAAAGACAACGCAGCCAACATGACGAAGCTGGACTTTGTTTTCGCGAAAGCAGAGCTTGCTGTGGACGAGGACGCGACGCGCCCTGTAATAAACGACGAGCATCACATTGCACTTCGCATGGCGCGCCATCCGCTCATAGATAAGAAGAAAGTCGTTCCGATCAATATCGAGATCGGGACTGATTACAACATGGTCGTCATCACAGGTCCCAACACGGGCGGCAAAACTGTCACTCTCAAAACAGTCGGTCTCCTTGAACTCATGGCGATGGCGGGGCTCCACATCCCTGCCGGTGATAAGAGCGAAATTTCGCTGTTCAGGGAAGTTTTTGCTGATATCGGCGATGAGCAGAGCATTGAGCAGAACCTTTCGACGTTCAGCGCTCACATGGTCACGATTGTTGATATACTGCGGCGCGCGGATGCTGACTGCCTGTGTCTTCTAGACGAACTTGGTGCCGGGACTGACCCGACCGAGGGCGCGGCACTCGCAATTTCAATTCTGAATTTCATGCACACACGTAAGATCAGAACGCTCGCGACCACGCATTACAGCGAGCTCAAAGTATACGCAATGCGGACAGAGGGCGTCATGAACGCCAGCTGCGAGTTCGATGTCGAAACGCTCCAGCCCACATATCACCTGATAATGGGCGTCGCCGGCAAATCCAATGCTTTTGCCATTTCGTCAAAACTCGGCCTTCCCAATTACATTATTGAGACGGCTAAGGAGCAGATGAGCCAGGAGACAAGAAATTTCGAGGATCTCCTCGGAGAGCTTGAGGATACGAGGCGCCGCGCGGAGAAAGAGAAGCAGGAAGCTGAGACTGAGCGGGCAGTTCTTGAAAGAAGAGAGAAGCAGCTCCTGGACCGCGAGAAAAAGTTCGAAGAAAGGCGCGACGAAGAGCTCCGCAGAGCAAATGAGCAGGCACGCGATATTCTGGCAGATGCCAAGAAGGAAGCCGACGATGCAATCTCTGATCTGAGGAAGGCATCAAGAGGCGCATATCCGGGTGCTGCAGGCGGCGGGAATGCTGACACAGCGGATATGGAGCGGATCAGGTCGTCGCTCCGCGATAAAGTGAAGACAAGAGGCGCGAAGCTTCAATATAATACAGAGGCTGTGAGAAAAGGTCATGTAAAGCCCGGAGATCTCATGATCGGGGACAGAGTAAAGATCATTTCGATGGGACTTACGGGTACTGTTTCGACACTGCCTGACAAGAAGGGGAAACTCTTTGTCCAGTGCGGGATTATCAGGACACAGGCGCAGCTTGACGACGTGGACTTAGTCCCTGAAGATGCGTCAGGAAATGTTTTGACAGGAGCAGCGGCCAGGGCCGCGCGAAACGGCAAAACAAATGCTCCGGTGTCATCAGGTGGCGCGGGCAGCAAGGCCGGAAAACCGGGAAGTGCAACGGGAGTAGATCTCGACAGAGCAGCAAATATTTCGGCGGAGATCAACCTTCTCGGCATGACCACTGATGAAGCTGTGATGCAGCTCGACAAATATCTTGATGATGCAAGGCTTTCTCACCTTCACGCTGTAAGAGTTGTGCATGGCAAAGGTACAGGTGCCCTGAGGAATGCAGTCCAGAATTATCTGAGAAAACAGAAATGGATAAAGTCGTACCGGCCGGGAGATTTCGGAGAGGGCGATGCAGGTGTTACAATAGTAACACTCGATTAGAAGGCATGGTGGAAGATTATGGCTGTTTCAAAACAAAAGATATTGATCGTTGATGATGACTCAAATATTGCGGAGCTCATCAGCCTGTATCTCACAAAGGAATGCTACGACACAATGACAGTCGGGGACGGCGAATCGGCACTGGATGCGGTAGACAGCTACCAGCCGAATCTGATCCTGCTCGATCTCATGCTGCCTGGAATAGATGGTTATCAGGTCTGCAGAGAAGTGCGGACAAAGAGCCAGGTGCCGATAATAATGCTCTCAGCAAAGGGCGAGGTCTTCGACAAAGTCCTCGGGCTGGAGCTCGGCGCGGATGATTATATGGAAAAACCTTTTGATACTAAGGAACTTGTCGCCAGAGTCAAGGCAGTCCTGCGGCGCACACGCCCTCAGAGTCAGGGGCCTGAGACCATGGATGAGAAGATCGTTGAATATCCTGATCTTATCATCAATCTCACGAATTACTCCGTGATCTATATGGGGCACCCCGTGGAGATGCCGCCCAAGGAGCTTGAACTTCTGTACTTCCTGGCATCATCACCTAACCGTGTCTTCACCCGTGAGCAGCTCCTTGATCAGATCTGGGGCTATGAATATATCGGTGACACCCGCACAGTCGACGTACATATAAAACGAATCCGCGAGAAGATAAGCGATAATCCCAGCTGGAAGATCTCAACCATTTGGGGCATCGGATATAAATTTGAAATCTGCGCGGTATAAATTTACCAACGCAGATTGTAAAGGAAAGCATGCGGAAAACTCTGTATTTCAAATTCATACTGGCTTACGTCCTGTTCGGGATCTTCGGATTTACGATAGTGGCGACCTTTGTTTCGAGCATGACGCTCGAGCACACGAGGCGTGAGAAGGCCGATGATATGTACCGCGAAGCGACGCTGATTGCGAACACATATGCGACTGACCTTTATAATTCCGAGGTTTCGCTCGATTCTGTGCAGCGCCAGCTATCCTCAATCGCGACTTTTATGGATGCCGAGATATGGATATTGAACCCGTCGGGACGTATGGTCGTTGATTCCGCCAAAACAATTGATCCACAGGCGGTAGTTAATGTCGAGGGTTATGACCCGTCCGTGGTCAACAAGGATCAGTATGTCGTCGGGACTTTCTTCGGGTGGTTCACAGAAGATCAGATCTCAGTAATTGCACCCATAACAGGTGAATACAGAATAAAGGGCTACGTGTGTATACATCTTCCGTATTCACAGATAGTGGATTCTGCGAACTCACTGCTGAACATTTCATATCTTGAACTTCTTGTTTTGTTCCTGCTCTCGCTTATAGTTCTGATATTCTTCACAGAGATGGTATATATTCCGCTCAAGAAGATCACGACTGCGACAGAACAATATGCGGCCGGGAATATGAATTACAGGATCAAAGTCGAGTCAGAGGATGAAATGGGCTACCTTTCGGCCTCACTGAATTATATGGCTTCCGAGATTGCAAGGCAGGAGGATGATCAGAAGAAATTTGTGGCGAATGTTTCGCATGATTTCAGGTCGCCGCTGACTTCCATAAAAGGATTCCTGGAGGCGATGATCGATGGAACGATACCGCCGGAAATGCACGAAAAGTACCTGAAGGTCGTGCTGAATGAGACAAACCGTCTGACAAAACTGACAAACGGACTGCTCACACTCAACAACCTGAACACTTCCGGCATGCTCCTTCACAAGACCGATTTTGATATAAATGCGATCATAAGAGAAGTCGCGGAATCGTTCGAACAGACATGCAAGGACAAGAAAGTCGCGATAGAACTTGTTTTGACTGGCGAAAAGCTGTATGTGAACGGGGATGTGGAACGTATTGAGCAGGTGCTCTACAATCTTGTTGATAACGCGCTTAAGTTCAGTCACCACGACAGCGTCGTGCGGATCGAGACGACCGAAAAACACAGCAAAATATTCACTTCCGTGAAGGACAGCGGGATCGGGATCCCCAAGGAAGATCAGAAGCAGATCTGGGAGCGATTCTACAAGACGGATCTCTCGCGCGGCAAGGACAAGAACGGCACGGGACTCGGCCTTTCCATAGTACGCGAGATAATAAGAGCCCACGGCGAGAACATCAACCTCGTCAGCACCGAGGGCGTCGGCAGCGAATTTATTTTCTCGCTGAAGCGCTCGGATATGAATGATGAACTTGACGATTGAGAATGTGCTATTATTGTTCAAAAGATATGGAGGTTATCATGGACGCAACCGATGAGAGAATTCTAAGTGTAATAGAAAAGAACAGCCGCATCAATACGAAAGAACTCGCGGTCATGCTCGGCACTGAGGAAATCGATGTGCTGAACAAGCTGCAGAGGATGGAAGACGATGGTGTCATCTGCGGTTATCACACTATGATCGATTGGGACAAGACCGGCGTCGATAAGGGCACGGCGCTCATAGAAGTGCATGTCACACCGCAGCGCGGTCAGGGCTTCGACAAGATAGCCGAGCGCATTTACAAGTATCCGGAAGTCGAATCAGTATACCTGATTTCGGGTGGCTGCGATCTTCTGGTCACTCTCGCAGGCCGCACATTCAAGGAAGTCGCGACTTTTGTCACGTCAAAACTCTCGACTCTCGATACAGTCACAGGCACACAGACGAGCTATGTCCTCAAGAAATATAAGGATCACGGCACGATCCTCGAGAAACCCGAAGAAGACAAGAGAGAAATGATCACGCCATGATGAAAGCCGTAAGAATAGGTGGAGTTTAAATATGAATACATCTGATAATTCTCAGGCAATGGCGCCTCGCACAGAGGACTCGTTGTCTGACAAAACAGTTTCACTTAAGCCGTCCGGGATAAGGAAGTTCTTCGATATCGTGAGCGAGATGAAGGATGCAATATCTCTTGGTGTCGGCGAGCCCGATTTTGAGACACCGTGGCACATCCGCGATGAGGGTATCTTTTCTCTTGAAAAGGGACGCACATTTTATACATCGAATTCAGGGCTCAAGGAGCTTCGCGTCGCGATAGCTGATTACATGAAGCGCTCGCAGGGCGTAGATTACGATCCCATACACGAGATCCTTATTACAGTCGGCGGCTCTGAGGCTATTGACCTCATGTTCCGCGCGATGATAAATGCCGGCGATGAGGTGCTGATACCGCAGCCGAGCTATGTTTCCTATGAGCCATGCGCGATCCTCGCTGATGCAAAACCTGTGATAATCAATCTTAAAGCGGAGAACAAATTCCGTCTTACGCCCGAAGAACTCGAGAGCGCCTGCACAGAAAAATCGAAAATACTTGTTTTGCCGTTCCCGAATAACCCGACGGGCTCGATCATGACAAAGGAAGATCTCGAGGCGCTTGTCCCTATAATCATCAAACACAATCTCTATGTGCTGTCCGATGAGATTTACGGCGAGCTGACTTATACGGGAAAACATGTGTCAATAGCGTCGCTCCCCGGCATGAGGGAGAGGACGATCCTCGTCAATGGATTTTCAAAGGCTTATGCGATGACGGGCTGGAGACTTGGATATGCATGCGGCCCTGCCGCAATAGTCAGACAGATGACTAAGATCCACCAGTACGCGATAATGTGTGCGCCGACGACATCGCAGTATGCGGCAGTCGAAGCACTCAATAACGGAGATGCTGATGTTGAAATGATGCGCGAGTCTTATAACGAGAGGCGACGCTTCGTGCTTAATATGCTGAAAGAAATGGGACTCCCGTGCTTTGAGCCGGAAGGGGCATTTTATGTTTTTCCATGTATTGCGGAATTCGGGATGTCTGCTGAGGATTTTGCGACAAAACTTCTCAAGGAGAAAAAGGTCGCTATAGTGCCGGGAACGGCGTTCGGAGATTGCGGCGAAGGGTACCTTCGAATATCATACGCGTACTCGATCGACAATCTGCGCAAAGCACTTGAAAGACTTAAGGATTTTGTGGAAGAACTGAGGAAGAATAAATAAAAAAAGCCCCTGAAAAGGGAGGATGCCAGGTATCCTGCGGATACCTGGCAATATTATGAAAAAGTTATTAGTAAGACGAATAAGTTACGTCTGTTTGTCGATTTAATTCTGATCTCTTGTCTTGGTCGTTTGTTTTCTTTGCTGTATCTTATAATCTGATAATAAAGGTTAATCGTGTCCAAAAATTGAGAACTGATTGAAGATTTGTTAAATAAAATATGAATAAACAATGAACGCCGCAGCGTATGCTATAGAACGCTACGGGCATATGACTGAGCACACAACAGAGGCAGCACCGGCGGCTGCCAGCGAGGAGGCAATTCCGGAGGAAGAGGCAGAAACAACTGTGGAAGAAACTGCAGATGAGATGACAGAGACCGAGAGCGCATCGTCAGATGATTTCGCACTTGTCGATGTGACGTCAGACATGATTGATGCAGGAGCTTATGCGGTGGCGGATGACGGGACAGAACTTGTTTTGACACTCTTTACTGCACCAGATGAAAATCAGTACGTTTCACTGTTCGTATTTGACACAGACGGAACCGGTGATGTTCTCTGCGGAATTCCCACATCAGATACATATACTGATGAAGACAACATAGCATGGACATCCATGGAGGCTACTGATGTCTATACCGAAACTGACTTCACCGTCGGTTTTGCTGAGGGAGATGACGGAAGCTGCTATATCTTTGATACACAGGGCACAGTGTATGAGGGCACATATCTGAGCGCAGATGACACTATTACCTATATGGGAACGGCTGTCGCATTACTTGATGAGCAGTAAATCAGGTCAGTAAATTACCCCGGGGAAGTAACTGAATATTTATCAGAGCCGGACAGCTTCTGTTATTGTGGAGCTGACACCGGCTCTTTTTTCGTGCATAGGGCAGACCGTCGAATTCGCGGGTAAGAAAACAAGTTTGGGGTGCAGCCCTTTAACTTGCATACCCGCGAAACTGGGCAGACCGTTGAATTCGCGGGTAAGACGGCCGGACGGTGAATCCTGGAGGCAAACTCACGCATCACATTTTTTTATACAGTTGACAACAATCAAGTTGGATACTAGATTAAAGAAGCAAGGTTCTATTGCTTGTTAAGAAAAACCAGAACATCACAGAATTATGAGGACAATATGACATCTGTATCCGTAAAAGAACGTATTCTCGACAACCCCGTAATTGCGGCCGTAAAAGACGATGAATCGCTTGAAGCAGCGCTCAAGTCTGAATGCGGAGTGGTCTTCCTGTTGTATGGGTCACTGCTCAACATAGATGACATCGTTGAAAAGATACACGCTGCCGGGAAAGCAGCGGTAATTCATATTGATCTTCTTGAAGGGCTGACAAACCGTGAAATTGCAGTGGACGTTCTGCTCAAACTGGCGCACCCGGACGGGGTGATTTCCACCAGGCCTGCTCTTATAAGGCATGCAAAACATGCGGATCTCTTCACAGTGCAGAGAGCATTTATCATCGACTCAATGTCAGAGGAGACGCTCGCTTCACAGCTCGATATCGGCAAACCTGATTTTATTGAGGTTTTGCCTGGAATTATGCCGGGCATTATCAGCGAGATAATCGCCAAAACTCATACACCTGTCATAGCAGGCGGACTCATAAGGGACAAAAGCGAAGTCATTGCGGCGCTCAAGGCCGGAGCCACTGCTGTCTCGACCAGCAGCAGGAGGATATGGGAGGAATAAAGCCCTGATTTGACATGACTTTAAGCCAATGCTAGAATTGATGCAATTAAAGATTGCCCAGTGAGACGGAGAAACGGGAATGTAAAGAACTGATGAGGTTCTTTGCTTTCCCGTTTCTCCGTTTTGTGTATAAGGGATGGAGGAAAACATGATTGATGTATTAGTGATAGGCGCCGGCGTGACCGGCAGTGCGATTGCCCGTGAGTTATCGCGCAGACAGAGAAATGTTGTGGTCCTGGAGAGAGGACTTGATGTCTGCGAGGGCACGACAAAAGCCAACAGCGGAATTGTTCACGCGGGACACGATGCAAAGCCAGGATCAATGAAGGCAAAGATGAATGTCCGCGGATCAGAAATGATGGAAGAACTCTCGAAAGAGCTGGATTTCCCTTATCGCAGGAACACATCGCTGGTCATAGGCTTCAGTGACGAAGACGGAAAAACACTTGAAGACCTCCTTGAACAGGGAAAGGAGAACGGTGTCAAAGGTCTGGAGATCATAAGCGGCGACGAGGCCAGAGTTAAGGAACCTGACTTGTCTGACAAGGTCACTTGTGCGCTGCTGTGCCCGACAGGTGGAATCGTAGACCCATTCCTTCTCAATATTGCACTCGCAGAGAACGCGAATACAAACGGTGTGGAGTTCAGATTCGGGCAGGAAGTCACTGATATAAAGAAGTCGGGCGATCACTTTACAGTCACGGCAGTTGATGTATCTGCTGAGAAAACAGAGGCTGCGCCGGACAATAATTCCGGAGAAGGTATAGGATCCGAAGGATACGGCTCGAATGCGTTTACAACAACTTACGAGGCACGCGCTGTTGTAAACGCAGCCGGTGTCTATGCGGACGTTTTCCACAATATGGTCTCAGAGAATAAACTTAAGATCACGGCCAGAAGAGGCGAATACCTGCTTATGGACAGGAAAACTCAGGGATTCGTGAACGCGACCATATTCCAGTGCCCCACAAAGATGGGCAAGGGTGTTCTTGTGACGCCCACGACTCATGGCAATCTTCTCATTGGGCCGACATCGGTCGATATCGACGACAAAGAATGCACCGCGACAACGGCGGACGGGCTCGATACCGTGCTCGAAAAAGCCGGCCTTTCTGCGGAACATATTCCGACAAGACAGGTCATTACTTCGTTTGCAGGACTCAGAGCACATGAAGCCGGCGGTGATTTTATTCTCAGTGAAGCCGATGACTGCCAGGGCTTTTTTGACGCGGCAGGCATTGAGTCGCCCGGACTTACCGCGTCTCCTGCGATTGGCGAATATATGGCGGAGCTCATAAATGAGAAATATCCTGCACCTGTTAACAAGAGTTTTGACGGGCACAGAGTTGGAATACCGTGCATGTCAACGGCAAGCGCCGAAGAGAGAAAGGCGCTCGTCAGGAAGAATCCGTTGTACGCAAATGTCGTTTGCCGCTGCGAACTTGTGACCGAAGGCGAAATCGTCGATGCGATAAACAGACCGCTCGGAGCAAAGACTCTTGATGGCATAAAGCGCAGAGTCAGAGCCGGAATGGGGCGCTGCCAGGCTGGTTTTTGTACGCCAAAACAAATGGATATCCTGGCTCGTGAACTTGGTATAGACCAGGGGGATATCGTGAAATCTGAGCCGGGCGCACATATGCTCGAGGGCAGAACGAAATAATGTAAATTGCATCAGATAAATTGCATGCGCAATTTATCTTCGCGGACGGAGCAAAAGAGCACCGTAATGGAGGATAAAATGACAGCAGACAGGAAAGCTAAGATCGTAATCATAGGCGGAGGCCCGGCGGGTCTCGCGGCGGCATCATCCGCTGTAAAAAACGGGACGGCGGCTGAAGATATCCTGATAATAGAGCGTGATCATGTGCTGGGCGGAATACTTAACCAGTGCATTCACAACGGATTCGGACTGCACACTTTTAATGAGGAACTGACAGGGCCGGAGTACGCGCAGAGGTTCATAAATATTGTTGAGGAAGAGAAGGTGCCGTTCCTTCTCGACACGATAGTGGTCGATGTTTCGGCCGGTTCGACAAAGATCATATCCGTGATGAACAAGACGGACGGCTTTTTTACGATTGCTGCTGACGCGGTGATCCTGGCGATGGGATGCAGGGAGAGGCCGAGGGGAGCCCTGAATATTCCGGGATACCGACCGGCAGGTATTTACACAGCGGGCACGGCGCAGCGTTTCGTGAATATCGAGGGCAGAATGCCTGGTCATGAAGTGGTAATTCTCGGGTCTGGAGATATCGGGCTTATCATGGCGCGCAGAATGACGCTTGAAGGAGCAAAAGTGAAAGTCGTAGCTGAGCTCATGCCATATTCGGGCGGACTAAAGCGTAATATCGTCCAGTGCCTGGATGATTTCGGAATTCCGCTGAAACTTTCGCACACTGTCATCGACATCAAGGGCAAGGAAAGGGTCGAGGCCGTGACGATCGCCGAGGTGGGACCTGACAGGAAGCCTGTTCCGGGGACAGAAGAAACATACACCTGTGATACACTGCTTCTCTCATGCGGACTTATTCCGGAGAACGAACTCAGCTCGCAGCTGGGAGTCGAGATGAACCGTGTGACGAGCGGGCCTGTCGTGAACGAATCACTCGAAACAAGCGTGCCGGGAGTATTCGCGTGCGGAAATGTTTTGCATGTGCATGACCTGGTCGACTATGTATCCGAGGAAGCAACAGCGGCCGGCAAATGTGCGGCGAAGTACGTGAACGCGGGGCAGTGGAGCGAAGTTTACAGAACAGACGCAGAATCCGCAGGGAAGCCTGCATCTGAGACGGACAAACATGCGGCAGACATACCGATCGAAATCATAGCAAGGGACGGTGTGCGATATACAGTTCCTTCTACAATACATATTGACCGCATGGAAGATCTGCAGAAGATAAGATTCAGAGTCGGCGCGGTCTACCGCGATGCCTCTGTTGTGATCGATTTTAATGACAAAGTTTTCCGCTCGCAGAAAAAGCGCATCCTCGCGCCGGGCGAGATGGAGCAGGTGATCCTTAAGAAATCAGATCTCGAGGCTGCCCCGGATCTTAAGACGATAACGATCCGGATCGAAGAAGCACCGAAAGATTGAAAGTGCATGGAGGCAAGAGTGAAAGATTATGCTGATGCATAATCTTTCGCTCGACAGGTTTGTAATGCGACAACGGAGCTGTCGCATTACAAACCTGTGAAGCACAGCCAGAAAACCGCATCCGCGGATTTTCTGGCGTATGACTCCGCAAAATACGCTCCGTCATGGAGGTAATTATGAATAAAATTACAGAACTTACGTGCATCCGTTGCCCAATCGGATGCCAGATAACGGTAACACAGGACGAGACAGGAAAAGTCATTGACATTAAGGGAAATTCCTGCCCTAATGGATATAAGTACGCGGGCAATGAAGTCGTGAACCCTACAAGAATAGTTACAAGCACAGTCCGCGTCGAAGGCGGCGAACTTCCGGTTGTCTCAGTCAAGACAGCGGGCGACATACCAAAAGGCAGAATGATGGACTGCATGCGTGAAATCGACAAAGCCAACGTTAAGGCGCCCGTCACCATCGGCGACGTCATCATCAGCAACTGCCTTGGCCTTGGCGTCAATATTGTCGCGACCCGGAACGTCGATGCAACATTATAATTGCGGTTAACGGGTATGTATTAAATAGTGTGTGAGAGCTGCGCAATCTAACACCTTAGTATGAATTATACCCGTTAACCGCAATTAAAAAGTAAGCAACATTATTGGAGGCAAGAACATGGACGGCTATATAATGGCGCTCGACCAGGGC